>CAYNAC010000114.1:0-1514 GCA_964395155.1 Candidatus Woesearchaeota archaeon | reverse complement strand
TGCGATTTTATCAAATAAAATTGTTGCAATGACATGCAATGTGTAAAACCAACCTCTTGTTTGATCAATTGCTTCTGTAATAAAATCATAAGGAAATCTCTTTTCAAATTTTTCTTTATTTTCAAATGGATAGTGGAATTGGGCAAAACTTGCACATCCAGAATCGTACCAGCAATCAATAACATCTGACACTCTTCTCATTTCTTTTTTACACTTTTTACAATTTAGAGTTATGTTATCTATCCAAGGTTTATGTAAGTCTATTTCTTTATCGCTTATTTTTTTTGCCGATCTTTTCTTTAAGTCTTCTATACTTCCAATTATTTCTTCTTCACCGCAAACACATCTCCATATTGGTAATGGAGTGCCCCAGAATTTCTTTCTTGATAGTGCCCAATCTTTTACATTCTTAAGCCATTCCCCAAATCTTCCTTCTTTAATGTGTTTGGGAGTCCAGTTTATTTTTTTATTAAGTTCTATTAATCTTTCTTTGTATTTTGTAACTTTGATGAACCATGATTTAATAGCATAATACATTAAAGGAGTGTCACACCTCCAACAAAAAGGATATTCATGTTCATATTTGATTTTCTTAAATAATTTACCTTCAGTTTTTAATTTTATTAATATTGGCAAGTTAGATTCCCTAATAGGCATATCTTTGTAATCTATCACTTCATGTGTAAATCTTCCATTTTCATCAACTGGTTGAATAAATGGTAGTTTTTCTTTTTTACAAGCCTCATAGTCAACTTCTCCGAATGCGGGAGCCATGTGTACTAAGCCGGTTCCATCTGTCTCCGTAACAAAATTTCCATCAATTACTCTAAATGCATCTAAATCCTTGAAATAGGGAAATAGCGGTTCGTAATTTATCCCTATCAATTTACTTCCTTTAACTGTTTTGATTATCTTTGCTTCAGGGAAATGGACATTGGTTAATTCTTTAGCAATAATGAAAATGTCTCCTGTTTCTTTATCTGAAACATAATTATAATCTATTTTAGAATTTACAGCAATTCCTACGTTTGAAGGCAATGTCCAAGGAGTTGTTGTAAAGACTAAAAAATATTCATTTTTTTTGTCTTTGATTTTAAACTTAACGATTATTGAATCGTCCTTTACGTTTTTGTAACCTTGAGCAACTTCATGACTTGAAAGGGGAGTTTGGCACCTAGGACAAAAAGGTACTACCTTATGAGATTCATATAATGCTCCTTTGTTATAAAGTTGTTTTAATGACCACCATACACTTTCAATGTAGTTATTGTCCAGAGTCTCATAAGGTTCATCTAAGTCAGTTTCATAATCTAGCCTAGCAGTAGATTTGTTCCATTTCTCTATGTATTCAAATACGCTATTCTTACATTCGTTTATGAAATTAGCCTCTCCAAATGTTAAAATATCTTTTTTACTATTGAGTTTTAGTTTCTTTTCTATTTGTACTTCAACTGGTAGACCATGACAATCCCACCCTGCTTTTCTAGGAACATTGAATCCTTGCATATACCTAA
>CAYNAC010000113.1:0-1530 GCA_964395155.1 Candidatus Woesearchaeota archaeon | reverse complement strand
GAGTGCCATCTGGCTCTTTCTCGAACTCATTGATTTCATGATCTAAAAAGACTTCACCATTGATAGGCTTTTTCTCTTTGACCATCGCATTTGCTTTGCTATCACAATCTTTGCCAATCTCCTCTAATGTTTCAGAAGTTTGTAAATTAATCCAACCACTATGAAAAATATTATTTTCTGATGCTTTTATAACATCGCCTTTTTCCCAATGACGAATAGTCCCAATAGGCATTTGTGCACGACCCATTACGCAGCTTTTTTAAATTTGCATTTTTCATTGTGATATTGCTTTAATGTATTTAAAGCAAATTCTCTTCCACAACAAATACAGTTACTTCTTTTTACTTTATATCCTTTAGATCTTTTTTTCCAACCTCTTCCAGATTGCCATTGCAATTTAGCTTTCTCAGAAATCTTCTTTTTTGTTTTATTTTTCAATGACATACCATTACTTCCATCTCCGCCTTTTGTCAGATTTACTAATTTAAAGCCAAAACTTTTATAAAGAGATAAATAATACTGTTCCCAGAATTGCCATTCTGATTGATTTACTTCATCAAGAATAAAAAGTTCTGGTTTAAGATTTTCTTTCTTTAATGAATTAATCCAATTGACTTTGTGATTGTTTCCTCTTTCAACAAATAATTTATCAGCTACATGGCAATTAAATCTCATTCTTGGATAATCAGATTTACCTATGTATCTTACTTGATCATTTCTTGGATCTATCAGAGCGTAAATAAATGTTGTTTTCATTTAGCGTTAACATATTGATGTACCATTTGAAGTACTTCATCATAAGAGCCAGCTTTGAATGCACGCTCTGTAAATTCTTTTGCTTTGTCTGCTTGCCCTGCTCTCTTTAAAGCACCAGATACTTTACCGATTATTGCAAAGACATTACCATCAGTTCCTGAAAGTTGAAGTATTGGTTTTTCTGCTTTAACTTGTTGTATTTTTTCTTTAAGAACAAAATATCTACCTATATTAGTTCCACCACTATCAGTGCCTGTATTATAATCCCAAGTAGTTATATCATATTTGTTTACATCTATATTTGATTCTTTTAATTTGCCTAAAAGCCAAGCCATACTTTTTCTACTATCATTAGTCTCTCTATATGGATGAGTATGCAAAGAACCGCTCCATATAAGTATAGCATTTTTATCTTTGTCAAAGTATGCTTCGCTTTCACCAAATATTTTTTTAAAATCAGATTCACTATTTTTAACTTCTTGTTTTTTAATATGATTTTCTATTTCTGAAGCAATATTATTTAAAGCTTCCCTTTTTACTGATTTGCCTCGATCATTAGCTTCAAAGTCATAGATCAGTCGCAATGCAGCAACATAGTCTTCTTTTTTATCGAAGTTATCATAGACTTTATCTATGTTTTCTTGTATCAATCTTTTTTCGCGCCTGTTATTAGCACTAATATCACCAAGAATTTGAATAACTTTTTCTTTTAAAGATTGTTTCTTATGCTCACCAGTAATGAGATGTTCATTGCCCTTAACAGGTACCCATCCA
>CAYNAC010000112.1:0-1547 GCA_964395155.1 Candidatus Woesearchaeota archaeon | reverse complement strand
GAAGATCAGTATCCAAGCTTTGAAGAATTCAAAAACGAATTGGATAAAAATATTCTCACTCTGAGAAAGGAGAGAGAAATAAATCCCATTAATTTGTCAGAATCGCAAATTGCCATGTTAAAGATGAATGTAACCGTGGAAAGGCAGAGACATCTTGGTGAAGATTGGATGAATGAAGTTCAGTTGATTCATGACGCCTATTCGAAATCGTCAAAGCGAAGACCCTACTATCGAAACAATGAAAAGATAATGGTCATCAATACTCCAATAACAGGAGCCATTAGTATAGGGACGACAAAATCTTCAGTAGTTAAATTCTGGGTGGGTAAGGGTGTTTTAGAAAAAAGAGAGGATAAATATATAGAAAAAATACTTTCCCCTAAACAAATAAGCCAAACTAAATTAGAAACTCAAGATGTTGATATAAAAGGCCTTAAAGGGAAAAACTTCTCAAAGATCTCAATAGTGGTTTAAATCACTCATAGTTTCCAATGTGGACCTGTCCTGAGCCTGTCGAAGGAGTCAATGCCTGCCCTGAGCAAGGTCGAAGGGGTACCTGTAGTGAGTGTAATCGAACTACAAGTTTAGAACTTTTGTTTAATAAGACCACCAACTGATACATGATTTTTTTGTGTTGGATATGCATGTATGACTGAACCAGAACCGTGAAATACTTTAATACTTCTTTTTAACTTGTGTGCCAATAGCATTGATCCTGAGCCATTTGCTTCATCCTCAAGTATGCCCCAATCTGGTGCAAACGTTCTTGCTCTAATTGTTCCTTCTTTTTCGTCTATCCAAGACCAAACAAGCATGTGTTTAAAATTTGAGGTATTTTTTAAATTAAAAGAATCAATTAATGAAATGTTGGAAAATTCTTTCATTTTGAATTTTGGCAAAATTGATATGTCTGCATCCGCCCAGTACAAGCCGTCTTTGTTAAAGACATTAATTTTATTTCTTTTGCTAGTTATTGAATTTGATAAAATGTTATGTTTATTCACAAGGTAATAATGTGTTCCTACTAATGCATGACTTGCAAATGGTAGGCTTTCTTCTGGAGTATAAATACTAACTGTTGGACTTTGAAGCGACTCAATAAAAACGAATTCAGTAAAACCACTTTCTTTTGTAATCTTTAACCTTTCATTTTCACTTATTTTATTGTCCAAGTCTTCGACAATACCTAAAGGTGTTCCAAATTTACCTGATTCGTTTGTAAAAACATTTAAAAGATCCATGTTTAAAATTATACCAAAAGTTCTAGTCTCGTCACGGGGTATATATAGTTTGATACACTTTCTGAAGCTAGTTTCCAATGCGGACCTGTCCTGAGTTTACTGAAGGAGTAAATGACTGCCCTGAGCAAAATCGAAGGGGTACAAGTTTAGAACTTTAATTACTTAATATAAGATAGATTTTGCCTGTAACGGTCAATGAAATTTGCAATAGTACTATCTTTGAAGGTGAGACTTGAAATTGATTTGTGTTTTTCGAGGATTTTATCTATCAGAATTAAGGGTTCGCCTTGTCTTGTTACGGGATCC
>CAYNAC010000111.1:290-1620 GCA_964395155.1 Candidatus Woesearchaeota archaeon | reverse complement strand
ATTAGTAACTATGCTGTGGGTTTTGACAATATAAATATCAAAGATGCAACAGACCGTGGAATAGTAGTTTGTAATACTCCATGTGAAGAAGTTGATGAAGCTGTAGCAGAACACACATGGGCATTAATATCTTCACTTTCTCGAAGAGTGGTTGAAGCTGATGAAGCTACCAAGAGAGGTGCCTATAAAGGTTGGGAACCTGACATATTTTTAGGAACTTCATTAATTGGAAAAACTTTAGGAATTGTCGGACTTGGAGGAATTGGTCAAATGGTTGCAAGAAGAGCAGAAGGTTACAAAATGAAGGTTATTTATAACAAACATACAAGAGACACAGAATGTGAAGAAAAGTTGGGAGTAAAATATTGCACACTTGACACCTTACTTTCTGAGTCAGATGTTGTGACACTTCATGTTCCACTAACTGAAGAAACAAGACATTTAATGAATAAATCTGCCTTTGAAAAAATGAAGAGAGGAAGTTTTTTGATTAATACTGCAAGGGGTGCTGTTGTTGACGAACATGATTTGGTTGATGCTTTAAGAAGCGGACATTTATCAGGTGTAGCTTTGGATGTTTTTGATAACGAGCCAAATATAGACCCAGAACTTGTAGGAATGGAAAATGTTATATTAACTCCTCACATTGCTTCAGCAACACATGAAGCAAGGGAAGCAATGGCAACATTAGCTGTTAATGGTATTGTAAAAACTTTAAGTAGTGAACTTCCAGAAAATATTGTTAATAAGGACGTTTGGGAAACAAGGAGAAAATAATTCTATTCTATAACAGAATTTTGTTTAAACCTTCAATTTTATTCGGTGGTACTTTATCACTAAGCTTTACAATAAATGCTTGTAATACTGTTCTGGCAGATCTATCAAAAGCATCATTAATATTGTAACCGCTATCTTTTAATGAGGTAGAGACCTCAGACATAAATTTATTAAAATCCTCTTGATTGGCAGGTTTGATTTTAGATAACTCATCTAGATTTATCTTTTGGTTAGGATCACTAGTAAGATCTAAGGTTAGATCATAATAGATAGCTTCAAATAAATCCTCTTTTAATTTTGTCGAATCGTCTTGAGATAATTCTAAAAGACTTGAAAATTGATTTGTTTTATCTAAAAAAGTTGTAAGTGTAATCATTTATTTTGTTTGAGACTCAGGGATTGGAAAACTATTTTTATGCCATTCTTTAAATAATTCAAACGAACTCGATTTTGATGCAAGCGATATTCCTGCAAATAATCCAGTAGCTAATATTTTAGAAACAGGTTCGTTTGCTGGGACATTATAAGTATTAATGGTATATACATAAAAATC
>CAYNAC010000111.1:0-280 GCA_964395155.1 Candidatus Woesearchaeota archaeon | reverse complement strand
GACATAAGCGAAGACGCCCCCATAACAGAGGCATGGAGGAAATCAAGTTTGTTTGGGAATTTACTAACTGCTTCGAAAGCTTTGTTTTTAAAATCAACAACAACTTCTTTTGAAGATTGAAGTACTTTTTCAACAGAAAAACTTTCTTTTTTAGGTTCTTGACCAGTCGATTTTCTAAAATCATTAAGTGCTTCGCTTATCAAATCTGGATTGACCTTGCCTTCCTCTGCCATATTAACTATGAGGTTAGTGGGTGTGTGTGTGTGTGAATGTCAAGAAT
>CAYNAC010000110.1:0-1639 GCA_964395155.1 Candidatus Woesearchaeota archaeon | reverse complement strand
CGTCCAAATTTTTTCGAAGTCTATTAACGGAACGTTTATGGCGTTTGCTGCTTAATGGTATAGATGCAGCTTTATAAAGAGAATGCCCCGAGTATGTGATGTAAGGCCTGGGTTCTTTTCCTGAGTCTTTGTCATCCATAAATTGCCACCGCATACGACAGGCAATGTGTGGTGCTAATTTAAGAGCTTGTCCAAATTCCTTTTCTTTTAAGGTTGGCAAACTAGTATTAAGTGGAAAAAAATTTGTTCCTATATTGCCATTTTCAGCTCTAACACCTTTGTTAAGTTCAGGGTGCAAAATAAATACAGCTGCTTCCAAATCCCAATTATCATTAACAAATTCCCTGTTGTTTTCTATGCTGATAATCTGTTGTGTCACCCACCCACTTTTATTGGGTAATTTGACCCTTATGGCCAATTTTAATTTGGTCAGTAATCTTATACTCTCTCTCACCTTATTTCTTTGTTCTGGTTTTCTTCGCCAGCTTGGCTCATTAAGTGAAAACAAATGGTCATCTAGAGTCCATAAAACTTTACCTATGGCACCGCCTTTTGTGCTCATTAAAGTAAGAATGGCTAAGTAATTTCTCAGTGTAAAATAATTAAATCTTTCAGAGATGATTTGGATGATTTCTTCGTTGCTAATTCCTTTTAGCGGCAGAGTAAGCTGAATTTGACTTGGTTTATTATATTCTGGAATAAGCAAAAGTATTTCGTCTTCTTCGCTAATGACGAGGTTTTCCGGCGTCAATTTTCCATATATGTTCTCATCAATTATTTTCGATAGTCCGTTGAATGTTTTAAAGCTGGCGTTGGTAGTATCTAACCTGAATATGGGAGAATCTCGTTTTTCTATTACATCTTTCTCGGCTAAATAAATTAGACAAAACGCGATTAATTTCTGTACGTTTTCATCTTCGTAGATTTGTGATTTCAGCCTTTCGTATTCTTTATTATTATAATCTTTCAGTGTCTCTAGGATGTTCTCATAATATGATGATTCAATTATCTCGTTTTGAGATATTTGTTCTTTAACAACTATAAAAGGCGGCGGCCAATCAGGGTTGTTATTTAACTGGTTTGCCCAATCTCTTGTTGCTTTGTCTTTACTTTTAGTAAGCCATAAAATCACTTCTTTAATGGATGCTTCTCTTGGCCAAATCCTGGAGTTAAATTTTCCAGGTTTCAGTGTGGCATGGCTATATTCTAGAGAGACTTCACAATAGTGTTTTTCGTCACTGAGAAATTTTTTTACTTCTGTGTGTTCTAACCAATACCAATAGTCGTTATCTTCGATATTTGGAGGATATTTATTGCAGCTTATTTCCGAAAGTAACCTGAGAATGCTGATTGAATACTGGTTTAATCCTATGTCTCTGTTTTCTATTATCCGATCTATGACTGCTTGATGAAATATTCGATCAACAGATGAATTAATGATGAGGTTAATAGTTTGATAAATATTATCAACGGATAAATTTATGAATTCATCAAGAATATTTTTTTCGGATTCGATTTCGGCATCGTCAATTTCATTTTTGGCAATGATAAGCCTTTTCTTTATTGCTTCCTTTAACTTATTTGAATTTTGAATGTATTGTTTCATTTTTCTAGCAACTTATTTTCTATTTGAAAGGGT
>CAYNAC010000109.1:0-1658 GCA_964395155.1 Candidatus Woesearchaeota archaeon | reverse complement strand
GAGTTATTCGGTATACCGAATAACATAAGTCACTATTAAAAAGCACTTTAGGTATTACATTTAGGTATTACAGCTCGGCCTAAAGGCCTCGCATAACCATATTATCCTGACTTTTTTGAGGGGGGGCAAAAAAGTCAGCTATATAATAAGGGCGAGATTTTGAGGGGGGGCAAAATCTCGCCAGTATAAAAGAGCGAGCAACATACTAACTAAAGAAGAATTGATTTTACTGCGGTAAAATCAAGCTTTCTAAGTTAATTAATGTTGCGAGCGATAGGATAGTGGCGAGATAGACCTAGGAAAGCCAAGGTTGGGGTTAAAACCCTTCCCCGCACCCCAACCCTAAAGAGGAAATCACACAAATATTTAAATACTAGGCCTCCCAATAAAATAACATCTCCTATAGTTTAATTTGGAGTTTGAATAACACAATATTATGTGCGTAGCTAATTTTAAGACTATTATTATGTTAAAGATTATATATATAGTATATATTTTGTTTACTTTTGATAAGCTCTAAAAAAAGGTTACGCACACATTTAAACGAAACATTTATATAGTAGTATATATTAATCTATGTATGACTAAAACAATCTGCACGACACTCTCAGATGAATTTTATGAATATGGAAAGATTTATAATTTAAGTTGGAGTGAAGCGATGAGAGTTGGAATTTCTATTTTATTGATTGAAAGGGGGGAGACTAAATTCAAGAATCAACTTAATAGAATAAGAGTTCAGAATTTAATTAAACATTATGACGAAAGAATATAGAAGAGAGAGGATTGTAACTGTAATAATTAATTCAATTCATGCAGCTAATTTGCAAGAAATGGGAGTTATTGAAGATAAACTAATTGCTCAAGCTTGTTTAAACTTTCACTGTGGGGAGAGATTAATTAAAGAGATTGTGAAACACTTGAAAGTGACAGAAGAAATAGTTAACATTGGAGATGAATTATGGCTAAAACAGAATTTGAAAAAAGAGTTATCATTAAAGCAAGACGTTTAAGACGAAAGAAATCGTTTTTTGAACAATGCCAAAAAGAGATACATGAAATAATAATGGCTCATCCAGACATGACTATAGAAAATGCAATGAAATTATATATTCAAGAAGCAGGAGATAAATCAGTTGAGGAGAAGAAAATATCAAATGCCAAACAAAAACTATCTTAAAGGTGTACGTAAAGAAAGAGCAATTGTAAATAGAGCTAGACAGAACGGACATATAGCATTTAGGAGTGCAGGATCACATAGCCCAATTGACGTTATTGTTATTGATTTTCTTAGAATGGAAATTGCTCTAATTCAGTGTAAGCCGGATAACTTCTCTAAATCTGAAAAAGAGAGACTTGAACAAACTTATAGATTTTTAAATAATAAATTTAATGTAAGCTTTAGAGTTATATAATGGGATACAAGAAGAAGAGAGATTATTTTAAGAATCCTATGGATTTATCGACTATTGAGATTCCATTAGAGATTGATCATTTACCCTTAGATGAATGGCAGAAAGAGGTTATAGACTACTACGGAGATATTGCAATATGTTCAGGCCGACAGATAGGAAAAACTGCAACCATGGCCTTAAAAACTGCTAAATTCGCCCTTTCTAGAATGAATCTCAAGATACTTATTAGTTCAGGATCAGAGA
>CAYNAC010000108.1:0-1729 GCA_964395155.1 Candidatus Woesearchaeota archaeon | reverse complement strand
ACTTTAATTTTTGAGAATCCTTCTGGATATGAGCAAGATACTACATATAATTTGGTTCCGGTTAGGTCTCCCTTAGTTCCACATGTTACTACCTGGCATGAATTAACCAGAGGTTTTGAGCATCATGCTCAATCAAGTGCGATCGTAACAGTTAATCGCCCATATTTTACAACTGACAGAGCTACGGTAGAGTTAAACAAAGTGGCTTTAAGAAGTGAAGGCTTCCGAGTCTAGGGACTTTTACAAAACCTACTAGTAATCACTTGTTTGATGGTTTTAAAAAAAGAAGTACTATGTCTATTTAGCGCTGCATATCTGCGATTAAATGTTCGTTGAGATAATTTTAAAGCAATCACCTGCAGATACGCCTATCCCAAAATGAAATCCATCACCTTGTTGTTCCGCAGAGGAAATTGGTAATTCAACTTTAAATTCTTTGTTAGGTTGAAATTCATATGGTTTTCCTTTTTTCTGATATGAAATTTCTGGATTTATTATTAACATAGAAGAATTGGGATTGGGGAATCTAGGTAGAATTGAAAAAGAAATAAATTTATCCAAAGGAGCTATATTTGTTGATCTGTCAAACAATCTTTCGTTTCCTTCACGATCATAAAGTCTTAATGTATTTAAGTCACCATCGAAAACATTTATCCTGTAAAATGTATCAGGGGCATTGTTGGATTTATCTCCATAGCTAAAATATAAAGTTGGATTTTTTTCATTCTCAGTTCTGTCTTTTAATGAGAAGCTAAACTGTGCGGAATATTCTGCACTATATTTATTTTTGGACCACATAAACCAAGAGGGAAAAGCGTTATTATTGGGGCAATAATATCCTTCTTTATCAGGATAAGAATTATAGGAAAAAATCCAGTTCGAATTTTCAAAACTGCTTAGGCCATCGTTTTCCTCATCACTATTTCCTAATACTTCTGATTTTTGTGCATAGACATCTATGGATTGATTATTTTCCGTATTTTGAGCGACCTTTTGCGAATTGTAATTTGAATTATTGACTGAGTGAGTTGCAGCAATGAAAGAGCAAGCACCTGCTATTGTTGCAGGTACTACAGCTATTAATATCCTGGTCAGGTTATTGGGTTCTTTTGAGAACAACCAACTAAAGGATTTTCTTAATAAATGCATTTTTACCTATAGGCTGAATTATACATACAGAATACTTTACACATTAATGCATGTCAACGCTCAGAATTACAGGACTTTTATTCAGGTAACACTTGCCCTTTAATACATTTTCCATTGATGCATGCAGCATTCTTTTCATTTATACGAGTTATGTCTCGTATGCCTTCTTTGTCTTTTGTTTCTTGAAAACGTTTAATCATAAAGTCTATTGCAATAATTTCTGCGTTTTTTGCAGATACGGGCAAATTAAGCCGATTTAATTCTTGGGAATCAACCCAAACATAATATTCAAAAAAATTATTATGTTCTCCAAATGTTCTCGTTAACCATCCACCACCTTCTTTTGACAGGAATTTAACAATCACCCTCCAAGCCTTTTTACTGGTAGTTGTTGGGATAGTATGGTGAGCTTCGACTCTTAGGCCTTTAACTAATGTTTTTGAATATTTTCCTTCCCACCATTCGGGATTTTCTGTGATTTTAAAATCATTATATGCATATTCAAATGTGTATACGTCTTCATCTGTGAGTAAATTTTGATCAATATAATCTTTTACATGATTAATTGCCATATGGTCTA
>CAYNAC010000107.1:0-1743 GCA_964395155.1 Candidatus Woesearchaeota archaeon | reverse complement strand
AAATATCATTTGCATTGTTTGAATTGCCAGACTTCAATTTAGAAGCATCTATTTCAAAACCTTCGTCAGAAAATATCTGTCGACCAGTTATTTGACCAGAAAAATTATCATATAAAAAAAAGCTAAAAGAAAGCAAAAAAACTACTATTAATAATAAAAAAATAAAACCTCTCTTTTTCATATTGTATCGAGATAAAAAGACTTTATAAGCGTTAGTAAAAAAATTAGTTTAATACTAGGCTTAAGCTTTCTTCTTGTTTTTCACCTAACTTAAAATATTTTTCCAAATATCTGAATAAAATCTGAAAATAACAATTAAAATAGTCTCACATTACTTTTTTGAATCATAAAAACTGGCAAACTATAAAGATTTTAAATATAAAACTCATTTTATAAAGAAATATTTATTTATAGAATTCTAAAAAACCAAAGCTTATTAACTCTAGAAAAGCTCGAAATTATATGTTGGAAAAACTATCAAATGCAATAAAAAAAGCAACAGACAAGTTAGCCAATGCTGTATTTCTAGATAAAAATCTTGTAGATCAAATAATAAAGGAATTACAGCGCTCTCTTATTGAAGCAGACGTAAATGTTCAGTTAGTTTTAGAGATTACTCAAAAAATAAAAAAATCTGCACTAGATGAAAGGCTTAAAGGCGTTGAAAAAAAAGAACACATAATCAAATTATTACATGATGAATTAAAGCTAATACTTGGAGAGAAAAAAGAACTAAAACTAGAAAATAAAAAAAATAGATTCATGATGTTAGGTTTATACGGAGCAGGTAAAACAACAACTATATCTAAACTGGCATTGTATTATTCTAAAAGGGGTTCAAAAGTATGTACTATAGGTTTAGATGTTCATAGACCAGCAGCATCAATTCAATTAAAGCAATTATGCGACAAATTAAATATTGCCTGTTTTGTAAAACCTGAAGAAAAAGATCCAACTAAAATTTGGAAATTTTTCCAAAAAGAACTTGAAAAATATGATTTAGTTTTAATAGATACTGCAGGAAGAGATTCACTAGAAAAAGATTTAATAAAAGAAATAAAAGAAATATCTAAAATATCAAAACCAACAGAAATTATTTTAGTAATTCCGGCAGATATTGGACAAACTGCAAAAAAACAAGCAACAACTTTCAAAACTGCAGTAGATATTACTGGAGTAATAATCACCAGAATGGATTCAACTGCAAAAGCAGGAGGAGCACTAACCTCATGCTACGAGGCAAAAGTTCCAGTAATGTTTATCGGAACAGGAGAAAAACCAGCAGATTTAGAACAATTCAATCCAGATTCATTTCTTTCCAGAATGCTAGATATGGGCGATTTAGAAACATTAATGGAAAAAATAAGAACAATAACAGACGAAAATACTTTAAAAAAAACTCAAAAAAATATTAGTGAAGGAAAGTTAACATTAAGAGATGTTCAAGCACAACTAGAATCTATGGAGTCAATCGGAAGCATGGATAAAATGTTATCTCTAATTCCAGGATTAGGGAAAGTAAAGGATAAAGTTTCAGCAGAAAAACTAGAACAACAACAACAAAAACTAAAGGGATACAAGCACGCAATTAACTCAATGACTCCCTATGAAATAGAAAATCCTGAAATAATTGAAAAAGAAACTTCAAGGCTCCAAAGAATCTCAAAGGGTTCAGGAGTAAGCACAACAGATATTAGAAATTTGATAAAACAATATAAAATTCTAAAAGAAATTATTCAGTCC
>CAYNAC010000106.1:0-1765 GCA_964395155.1 Candidatus Woesearchaeota archaeon | reverse complement strand
TGAAGGACCTGTTCAAATATTTGTCGGTGAAAGAGTAGATATTGATTATGGCGATAAATGGTTTAAAGTCGGAACCGTAAACCCAATTTTTTTAACCGAATTAGTGCCACACTTGCGATTTGGACTACGTTTAACGAAAAAAGGATGAGTCCGATTGTGCGTTGGACGAATGTAGTAGCATCGCGTGAAGATAAACAAGGTGAAATTAAATTGACAGATTTTAACGATATACCGATTCGATCGGGTATGACACTTTCAGTTACTAGACACAACGAAACAAAAGTTTTAATCGATCTTCGCGAAGAATAAATAATATTTTAGGTTTAGTGTAAAATGAACATATGATATTCAATGGACGAAGTTTTGCAGATAAAAAACTACAATTCCTTCAAGAGAAAATTATTACACTAAAGAAAAAAAACATTACTCCCACTTTGGTTTCGATTGTTATTGGAGATGAAGGAGGGGCAATGAAGTACCAAAAAATGAAACAAAAAGCAGCACTTCAGATAGGTGCACAACTAGTGATCAGAAGTTGCGATCAAAAAGAGTGCGGTGTAATTCCTGATGAAATAGAAAAACTTAATGTAGATTTGTCAGTTCATGGAATTATGGTGCAGTTGCCGATACCAGTAAAATGTTCACTCAATACAATTATAAATTCAATATCGTCGCAAAAAGATGTGGATGGTATGACACAGACATCCCATTTTGAAACACCAGTTGTTGCTGCGATAATGGAAACACTCAAAGAAGGAGAACGATTAATTAATAAATCCTTTTTACATTCGCGAGTATGTGTACTTGGTTCGAAAGGTTTTGTTGGTACAAGACTCATGAATCGACTTTTCAAAGATGGATGGAAGGACGTGATTGGGGTTGATATTGAGACACGTGGATTAAAAGATATCGTGCTCCAATCTGAAATTGTAATAAGTGTAACTGGCGAAAAGAATATTGTAACGAAAGAAATGGTAAAGGATGGTGTAGTCCTCATTGATGTCGGCGCGCCGGATGGTGATATTAATAAGGAGGCCTATGAAAAAGCATCTTTTGTGTCTCCTGTTCCAGGAGGTGTTGGACCTGTTACTATTTCTTGTCTTTTGGAAAACCTTGTCGCCTCCGCACAACAACATGCTTAAAAATAAAACACACGTATTTTCTTTTTTGAACAAAACTATCGAATTTACAGACACAATGAGTGATCTTCAAAAATTAAGGTTGCTTTCTGATCCTCAATATTTAAATGATTACCAAAGAATTTTGTTTTCAACTTTATTCCCATCAGATTTGCCAATTGAGGAATTTGACCCACTTTCAACTCAACCTGCACCCGAGGTTAGACTGTCAAAAGGACAGAAAGAGGCAAGATGGCTTTTGATACATGATTTCGGATTTATTAGTGTAAAGCATGACATCGAAAAGGATTTTTCTGAAAGTGTTCCTCAACTAAATGTATATTTTTCAACCGATGATAAAACGATTACTCACGCATTAAATAATTATGCAGAAGGAATAAAGAGACTTGATGGAATTGGGCAAGTAGATCCGCGTCCTCGAAAAATATCAGAGATTGTTCCTGGAAGGAGAGTGAATAAGCTTACAAGATTAGATCATACCAAAGAATTAACGATTTCTTTGCTTCGATCGGAGATTACGATGGCACTTATTACCCCAACTTTATTTATTAGAAAAGTAAAGGATGATATGAAAAATTATTCACGGTTTTATGGTTTAGATGAAGATTCTCTCATTTTTTCACATC
>CAYNAC010000105.1:0-1783 GCA_964395155.1 Candidatus Woesearchaeota archaeon | reverse complement strand
CAACTGTAATCCCAAAACTACAAACAAACCACACACTTTAGTGTGTGGTAAAACTTATCAGAGTTTTGTGATAATCTATTTAATATGGACTCGGTTATAAGCCTCCAGAGGGATTTGAACCCCCGACCCTTAGTTCGCTTGACTTCAAATCCTTGCGAATTTGCTGTTTACAAAACTAATGCTCTACCCCTGAGCTATGGAGGCGGTAAAATTGAAAGAAAATGATATCTTAAAAGGTTTTGCTATTTGTTAATTTGCTTTGAAACTTATTCTTTTTTGCTTTCGTTATTGCTTTCTTCTTTATGGTTTGCTTTTGCAGGTCCAATTATTTCTATCCAGCGAATTTCGCATAGTGCCAGTGGGTAAACTTTTTTTACTTTCATTGAAACTAATTTTTGCAATTTATTAGTCATTATTTCTGAAAATAATTCTCTTGAAGATTTTATTCTTGCGTAACTTTCTAGGAATTTTCTTGCAGTGTTTCTAATTTCTTTTCTTACATTCCTTGATACATGGTTTCTTGTTATCATGAATGGTTTAACTAATAGCTCTGCATCTTTACAAGAGGTAGTAAATGAGTCTTCAACGTAATCTATTCCTCTTCTCATTACTCTTCTTGTATAACTAGGTAACAGAACAAGGCTTATTAGTTCAGCTTCTGTTTTTCCTTCTTGATAATTTACTTTAGCTTTTAATTCTACATTTTTTCCTTTCAAACTTTTAGTCATGTCTATCTTGACTATTTTATTATTGAGTTCTTCAGGATTTGCAACATAAAGTTTGACCTTTGTAGCAGTAAGAGGTATTGGTACGTCTAAGAATTTCTTCTTTATTATTTTTTTAGTTGTTTTTGTTTCTGCCATTATTTAGATATTTTTTCTCCTATTTGATATAAATCTTCTGATGAAGATTTGGAAACTAAATTAATTGTTTTAAATTTCATTTTGATATTTTTTCTCCTATCTGTATACGTGATACTCTTATGCTTCCTTTCATTCCTTTTGATTTTTTACATGTTTCGCAAGTGTACATAATTGATAGTCTCTTTGTTTGTTTTGTTTTTCTTTTCCATGATTTTATTGCTGGTTTTGAATAACGTCCTTGGTTTCCTGTTCCAGTTCTTAGTCCTCTAGCCTTTACTCTACTAGTTGAACCTCTTGATAATGGGTGTGCACTTGAACGTGATTTTTGCTTTGCTACGCTAACCTTTTGAGAGGTTTGCTTCCTGCAATATGGACAATACCTATTAGTTTTTTCTGGTAACTTCATTATATAGCGAGCAGATTATTTAGCTAACCTCTTGTTGGCTCACAAAACTTGAGGGTGTGCTGAAATTCTTTGGAACTAATGGTTTTTAAACCTTGTGAGTACAGAATTACTCCATAAAATAGTTTAGTTTTTATATTTGCTTTCCCTATTAATTAAAATGTTTGGATCTAATTTGAGAAACATTATTTATTCATCAATATTCTTATTAGGTGCTTGCGAGAATAAGGTTAGAAGAGACCATCAAGTTGAAGGTGATTCTGTTATTTACACAGAAGATTTTTCTAGAGGTTCTAAATTTACAATTCATGAAGAATTTTTAGATAGTAATAGCGACGGCAGTGTTGAAGTTTATGTATTAAGTTGTCCTGAACAACTAGATAAAACTAGAATTTTCATTTCAAAAAAGTTTGCTGACGAAATTTGTGGTTCTCTTGGAGGAGATTATGGCTCAATTCGTATAGATTTCAAATCTAAGTTTACTAAGGGATTGGAATTGATTAGACCCAGCGTAATG
>CAYNAC010000104.1:0-1788 GCA_964395155.1 Candidatus Woesearchaeota archaeon | reverse complement strand
TTTGGCAGTTAAAGTACTGGACTGATATATCGGTTTTTGTCAGTAAACGTGTATTAACTATATCAGACTCTAGCAAAAAGGATATTGTACGACATTTTCCTTTTGCAGCTAATAAAACTGTGACTACATATCTAGGTTATGACAAAGATAAATTTGTAACTACAATTGATCCCAACCTTATCAAAAAGGTTAAAAATAAATATTCCATAGTTGATGACTATATCCTATTTGTAAGTACACTAAAACCATCTAAAAATATACAAGGTTTGATTGAAGCATACTCCATGTTGATTGATAAATACACAAAGGAAAAAATGCCTCAATTGGTTATAGCAGGTAAAAAGGGCTGGTTCTTCGAAAAGATATATGAAAAAGTAAAATATCTAAAGCTTGAAGATATGGTTATTTTTACTGATTTTATTCCAGAGGAAGAAAGACCTGCCTTAATGGCAGGATGTAAGTTTTACTGCCTTCCTTCATTTTGGGAAGGGTTTGGAATTGAGATACTATCAGCCTTCGGTTGTGGAAAACCTGTTGTTGTCTCTAAGGTAGGATCTATTCCAGAGGTGGCTGGTAAAGCAGGTATATATGTTGATCCATACAATATTAATAGTCTTTCTGATGGCTTAGAAAAAGTTTTAAATATGAATAAGATGGAATATAATAAAACTGTTCTTATGGGATTTGAGCAATTAAAGAAGTTTTCTTGGGAGAATTGTTCAGAAACGACCCTAAAAGAATTAGAAAGTGTTGTTAAAAATTAAAAAACATGTTTAAAGATAAGCAGGGTAGAAAGTTATCAAATACTGAAATTATTAAAAAGATTATTGTCAGATTTAAAAATTACTGGCTTGATTTTGAATTAATGTTATTAAGATTTGTTGGCAACATTCCATCTCATATGATTAGAAAGAGTGTATATCGTTTGGCAGGAATGAAAATAGGTAAAGGTGCAACACTTCATATGTGGGCAAATTTTTTTGATCCAAGAAACATCCAAATTGGAAATGACTCAATAATCGGAGATCATGTCTTTTTAGATGGTAGGGATAAATTAACAATTGGGAGCCATGTTGATATTGCATCACAAGTACTTATATATAATTCAGAACACGATCTAGAAAGTAATGAATTTAGAGCAAGGACAGAACCAGTTGTCATCTCAGACTATGTGTTTATAGGTCCAAGAGTAATAATAATGCCAGGGGTGACAATTGGAAAAGGGGCAGTAATTGCAGGAGGGGCAGTTGTTACTAAAGATGTTGACCCATTTACAATTGTAGGGGGAGTCCCTGCAAAACAAATAGGAGAAAGAAAAAATAAAAACCCAAATTATGTACTTGGCCGGGCCATACTATTTCAATAAATAATGAAACTATTTTTAGCCTCGAGAATTAAAGATCCAGCTACAATTAATGAACTTGAAAGATATCTTGATGGATTTAAAAACAAAAAAATTGCATTAATTCCAACTGCTTCAAATGGTGAGGATGGATGGGAATATTACAAGACGAAAGGGGATGGTACGTGGAAATTTATACATTCTCTTGATGCTAAAGTCGATGATGTTGTACTTGAAGAATATAGAGACGAATCTGTTTTAGAAAAGTTAAAAGGTAAAGACATAATCTGGTTTATGGGTGGAATGGCAGGATATCTAATGTACTGGGTAAAGAGGTGTAAAATCGATTTGTATATAAATGATATTTTAAAATCTGATACATTACTTGTTGGTTCTAGTGCTGGGGCCATGATTATGGGTCAGACATTACAGGCGTCAGGGTGGAG
>CAYNAC010000103.1:0-1826 GCA_964395155.1 Candidatus Woesearchaeota archaeon | reverse complement strand
ATAGGTTCATCCTCATCCGGTTTACCAATTGCTTCAAATCTTTCTATCGGATAAGTTGAATTTGTCATAAAAATGTAGGTTAAATAATAACATGAATATAATAACAGATTTTACAGGCTATGTCCAATACGAGTACAGTAAAAATTGCCGCAAAAAGGGATCAAACGTTTTTTAGTTTGAAATAATTTTTAAGCAAAGAGTTTTTCAACACGAAAAAGGAAGAATTTAATATCTCTAACTCCGCGTACAAGACTTCTAAATTGTTTAAGCTTGGCATTGAAAGATTCAGCAGAAGCATTGGTTTGTCTGGCAATGAAATAGTTTAAAATCTTTCCGATATTATTTTCAATTGTATTAGCAGCAGACATCATTGTGACTAACTTCGATTTATTGACTGTATCTATCCACATCTCAATTCTCTGCTTAGCAATTTTTTTAGTTTTAGAAATTTCAAAAATATTTCTAAAATACATTGAAAGATTATATGCTTTCTGTATCTCAGGAAATTCCTTAAACATTATTTTAGATCTTTGTTTCTGAGAATCAGTCAATTTAGATTTAGGCTTAAATAAAATATATCTTCCTCTGGCTAAAAGCTGTTTCTTTGTGTCTCCATTAGAATATCTAAATGGACTATAGTTAATATTTTGCTTTTTGCATTCAACTATCTGTTTGTTTTCCTCATCTATAGCTTCTCTTCTGTACTTTATCCTGATTTCTTGAACAGCTTCAGAAACTACTTGCTGTACATGAAATCTATCAGCAATGATTGCTGCATTCTTAAAATTAGTTCTGCAAATCCAATCCATACTATTAGCTAAATCAGCTGTGATATTTTTAACTCCATAAAGTTTATTAACAGATACTTTATCAAGGGCTTTTGAAATTGTTGCATTATCTGTTCCTTTGATAATAGCTGCTAAAGATCTTTTTCTGCCTTTAGCCTCTTTATTTGTTATTATTGTATATAATTCTCCATCACTCAAGGATGTTTCATCTATGCTCATATTTTCACCAAAATTCTCAGGATATACCAAAGTTTTTTCATCATTACTTAAAGACCATTCATTAAAATTACTTAATTTTTCTTTATACTGATCTTCAAATGTTTTTGAATTAAGCTTATTAATCTGAGCAATTAAAGACATTGATATAGTCTGACTCTCTACCGATTTCTTTTAAAAAAGAAGCGAATTCGCGATCAAGCTTAGTTCCTTCAGCAGTTATGTTTATTTCATTGCAATACATCTTATCAATTCCCTCAAATTTAAAATATCTTCGTTTTAAAAGGATTTCACACTTTCTTCCTCTTATCGGAAACGAATTTATTGTTATCTCTTTCAGCACATTATTTATTACTTTCTTCCCTTGATACTCTGCTGGAAGATTATTTGGCACTGTATTCTTTTCTATTAATCTTATCTTAAATAGTTCTTCTGTCTTGCTAAAATCTTCTATTTCAAAATACTTCTCAAGCCCTTCAGGCATCATTGCCCATAAAAGTTCTTTCTCTTCCATATTTATTTTTGATTAGATATTAAAATTATCTAACCATTATATCATTTCTTCAAACTATTTTCCGTTTGATCCGTATTTTAAAACTTAAACTTTCCTAAATGCACTCTCCCAACTGGCAAAGTAATTGGATTTATTATATGATTTTGCCAGTTCACATACGCTGAAACATTGTAGGCCATAATCAAAGATACTTTTTACTTTGCGGCAATTTTTTAAGATGAATTTAATCTTCTAATTGAGGTTGCTGTACAGAGAATACACTAGGTTGAATAAAATAAGTAAAATTGTCAGCTTTAATAGAATATATA
>CAYNAC010000102.1:0-2145 GCA_964395155.1 Candidatus Woesearchaeota archaeon | reverse complement strand
AAAGAATTTATTAATTTATTTTCAGCCTTATTTAATCCACTATAATTTCTATAAAGCTTTTGAGAAAAAACGGAGTCTACTCTTCCCTTATCCTCTATCTCATTTTTATATCTTCTGGGGGAAAGTGGAGCTCCCAATGCATTAAAAGTTCTCTCAAGCAAATCTTCTAATCTTGTTTTTATCATTAAAAACCTCCAAAATATTATTATTTAAATCCTCACATTTTAGGATATTTTAATCTATTAAAATAACAAGAAACTATATTCATAAGGGGGAGAAGAAATTTATTTTTACAATAATTTGAAGTAAGAGAGTTATTTGGATCTGAATTTACCTCTTGAACAAATCGAGTAATCTTAAAATTAAACTCCTCATCCATTCCAAATGTAGATAAGTCAATTTTTAAACCGGAGTATGATAATCTTAATGAAGTTTCTCCTTCTTCAACAATCAGTTGTTGCCTAGCACAACCTTTCTCTGCCAAATAATCTATTTCTAAAGGGGGCAGTATTATACAATTTTTATGACTATAAACTAGATATTTTACCTTAAGTTTATGTTGCATACCAAATCTCTCAAAACACTCTATTTTATCAAAACCTTTCACAAGGAATAAATTAGAATTAGACCTAAGACCTAGCCTAATTTGATTTTTTAATAAAATCTTTTCTAAACCTTCTTCAAAAGAGGGAGCCATAATATTTTAGTTAAATCTATCTTTTTAAAACTACCTTGCACTATCGGCTTGTTTTTCAGCTTCGTTTTTCTTACCCAACGCATAGCTCTCCATATTTCCATCGGAAGCGTTGATTATCTCTGTAGCAAGTGCTTCAGACATTTTCTTCTTCTTACCAAATGATTTACCATAAGCTCCTTGTATCATCCATCTAATTGCAAGGTTAACTCTTCTGAAAGGTGAAACGTCAACTGCTTGAGGATAACGAGCTCCTCCATATTCAATTGTAGTTACTTCATCACGAGGCGAAGCATTTTCAACAGCCTTAACAACAACTTGAACAGGATTCATCTTTTTCTTATTTTCAATTATTTTCAACATCTCAATAACGGTCTGCATATTTTTAGCATATTTTCCGGATGAGTGCGAAGTAATTATTTTGTGTTTTTTTCCAACATGTCCAGGAACTGCCAAACGATTTGCAAATCTCTCAACAATGTGAACTTTGGTTTGAGTAAATTTACCAACATTTCTTCCATGAGATTTAACAAGCAACCTTGGTTGAATATTTATGTAAGGAACTAAAGAAGAATCAGTAACTTTTACTTCATTCATATCATATAAATCAAATATCTTAAAATTCATTGTTTAACTCCATAGTTTAATCGTCTTAAATTTATAATTCCAGGTGAAGATCTTATAATATTCTTTAAATGAATCTGCATATATCCAACATAAAATCCTTCTCTTCCTTCCACTTCATCATTTCTTTCTAGTAAACCTTTAGCACAAAGAACTTCTCCATAATAAACTTGAACAGGGCTATCTACCATTTCCAATAATCTGTTAACTTTTCTAACTCTTGGATTTTTTCTTTGTAAACTTATCATTTTATCTTCTTCCTTTCTCTATCTTACCTTTCCACAATAGGTGCAAAGGCTGATCATTTACTTGTATAACTTTGAATCTGATACCTCTAATGTTTCCTTTAGAACGTCCTTGTTTTCCACCAATTCTTTCAATCATAACTTCATCGTGTTCATCAACAAATTTTTGTGCTAAATTTCCGGGAATAAAAGCTCCAACTGAAACTCCACTTTTAACAAGTTGAACCTTGCAACATTTTCTCATTCCAGAGGAAGGCTGTGCAGCTTCTTTTTGAAACTTGCTTACTACAATTCCCTTAGCTTGAGATGCTCCACCAAGAGGGTCAGCCTTAACATTAAGTTTCAGAGTTCTAACTTTATAAGTCCTATCGTTCCATCTAAATTTCTTACGATTTTTCATCAATTTCTTTGCATTGAATAAACCCATGTATAACTTCTCTTGTAAAATTGGTTTTTAAATCTTGCCTTATAGATGGTCTTGTACATAAATGCAAATTCTGATTAAAGTTTTACTTGTTTGATTAAAGGTTATATTTTAATGATGAAATGTTTTAAGCTTAAACTTTGTTTGTGTGCAAAGCC
>CAYNAC010000101.1:0-2155 GCA_964395155.1 Candidatus Woesearchaeota archaeon | reverse complement strand
TTATAGGGACCTATTAGATGTAGATGCATTCACAAAACTTAACGATTGGGGAGTAGAAATAGCCATAGACGTACCAGTAGTTAAAGAATGGGATTGTAATACCACTTTAACAATTCCTATAACTCACAAAATAATAAAAAATTTAAGGCTAGGGGGTGCAGATGTAGATTATCTAGCTTTTGACGAACCTTATCTATATGGAGAGAAAGAAGTAAACGGCAAATTCTGTAACCATACAATGAATGTGACTGCTAATAAAACAGCACACTATATGAAAAATATTAGTCAATCATTTCCGGGTATTAAAATGGGAGACTTAGAACCTTACCCTAGGTTTAGTGCACAGCAGTTAATGAATTGGACACTTGAACTTGAAAAAAATGGGGTTATTTTAGATTTCTTCCATTTAGATATAAATCATCAGTTTGGACAAAAACCTATAAATGTTTCCGAATTAATAGAATTAAGAGATTTTTTCAAAAATAAAGGTATAGATTTTGGAATATTTTACTGGAACGAACCTAAGCCTCCAAGCTCCAGCAATTATACAAATGGAACCTTGTTGTGGACTAACTTTGTCAAAAAAAATAAATTTTATGGACCTGACCACGTAATCCAAAGCTGGGTATCAAATGTTCCAATAAACTTGCCTGAAACATGGATAAATGTAAGTCACACGAATTTGATATTAGGTGCACTTCCAATAATTTTAGATAATGATGCTCAATTTTTAGGCCAAAATGTTCCAAACGCAATGTCATCAGGACAATCTTATCCTGTTTCAATAACTTTGTTAAACAATGGTACTGAAATATGGGATGAGAAAAAAGAATATAAATTAGTTTCTCAAAATCCGTCAAATAATAATATTTGGGGAATCAAAGAGGTAAAATTAAACCCTCAAGAAAAAATACATCCAAATGAAGAAAAAACATTTTTCTTCACAGTTACTGCTCCAACAACACAAGGAGTGTATGATTTTCAGTGGAGGATGCTTCACGAAGGAATCGAAATATTTGGCCAACCAACGAACAATTTAAGAATAAATGTGGAACCAAGTTCGACAAATCCTCCAAATAATCCTTCAAATTTAGTTGGCTCAGTAATTCTTCCTAATAGTTTAAAATTAGATTGGGTAGATAATAGTGATAATGAACAAGGTTTCATATTAGAATACAAAAGCATATCATCTCAAAATTGGTTAATTGTACAAGGAGCAAATAATCTTCCTCCTCAAACAACTTCATTTACTCACTCAAACATTCGAGCAGGTAATTATGATTATAGGGTAGGCGCATTCAATCAAGCAGGAATTTCATATTCAGATCCTATAACCATAACTATTGATTATAATCTAAGACTTTCTTCTTTATCTCCTAATAAAATTCTAAAAACTACATCTAGCATTGTAAGTGTGATAGGAACAGGGTTTGATGAAAACTCAAGAATTCTAATAAATGGAATAGATATAACAAGTCTTAGTTTAACCAGTTATATAAATCCTCAATTAATAGTAATTATGTTATCTCCTCAAATATTATCCGAGTTATTGGGAGATTATGCTATTTCAATTAGAAGCGGAGATGGTTTAGTTACTACAGATTCTCAAAATCTTAGAATTAATTTACCTTTCGATTATCTGACTATAATTCCTTTCTCTGTTGTTTCATTAAACCATCGAGAATCGCTAGAAAGTTTTATGGAAATACAGAGCAACATGTATATGGACCAAGAGACAATTTCAACTTCTTTTGAGCCTTTAACAAATATAGATATAAGATTTATTGGACCAAGTAGTTGCATTGTAGATACATCACTTGAAATTCCATTATGTAGGGTAAACTTCACCATAACTCCTAATAGTTCATCTTCAGGACAATATAATCTTACTTTCAATTCAGTTTCATCAGTAACTTCGATAAAACACCAATTAAATGTTACAATTAACATTAATAGATGCGGGGATGGAATATGCAGAAATGGAGAGACGTGTTCATCTTGTCCTCAAGATTGTAGTAGTTGTAGTTCTGGCACTGGAGGTTCTAGCGGTGGAGGTGGCGGAGGCGGAAGTCCTCCTAAAAAAGTTTTACAGCAATGCGAAGATGTAAAAGATAATGATGGAGATGGATTCATAGATTATCCTGTAGATCTAGGT
>CAYNAC010000100.1:0-2168 GCA_964395155.1 Candidatus Woesearchaeota archaeon | reverse complement strand
ATCCTCCACTTAAAAGATTCAAAAAAAGTTGATTAGA
This sequence comes from Candidatus Woesearchaeota archaeon, assembly GCA_964395155.1. Lineage (GTDB taxonomy): Archaea > Nanobdellota > Nanobdellia > Pacearchaeales > GW2011-AR1 > SICU01. The sequence continues at coordinate 2,131 of CAYNAC010000100.1, read as the reverse complement.
TTAATATAGATGAGAAAATAATAGTGATGCGAAGAATAATATAATTTTGAAAAAAAGGTAGAAATGAGTAAAATAAATTTAACAGGGCCTGACAAACAAGTTAGAACCCCAAATGATAGACAAGCTCAAGCACAAAAGGATATAAGGAAGGAAGCAGTTTTACAAGCTACTCTTAAAACTCCTTCGGGTTTGAAAAAGATTGCGGCCGCATTGACTAATCCAGTTCGAAGAAAACTCGACTATGTTGGTTTAATGAGGAAATTCACAATTACTGAATTATGGCCAGTGGGTATGCCGTTAATTTTCGACAGAGATGTTGAAGAATTTACAGCAGTTGTAGTTGGTAATGGTGGAGCAATGAGATACATCGAAATAGAAGTTGAAAGAGTTGAATTAACACCTTTCCAATTAGCAGTCAATCCAAGAATACCATGGACTGAATTATACAACAGGTTATATCAAGTTGTAAAAAGAACAAAGGAAAGAATTGAGCAAGGAATGGCTTTAAGAGAAGATTTAATTTATTATGCGGCTCTTGAAGATGCTTCAACTGCATATCATCCTGTTACATCTGTAGCAACATTCTTAACAAAGGATGCATTGGCAAGAAGTATGACACCGTTAGAATTTGAAAGAATTCCTCCAACAAATATTTTGATGACCGCTTACGGTATTCAAGGTATTAGGAGATGGCAATACCAGGATATAGATGACACTGCAAGAATGGAAATTAGAAAGAGTGGTTATTTAGGTAATATGTGGGGAGCTCAGTTATACATTAGTGACCAAATTAGTGCTGGAACTTATTATGTAATGGGACCACCTGAATTACATTCATGGACTCCTTTTCGTAAGGAGGCGGAGGTTATTCCTGCAGACGTTCCATGGGAATTAATTTTAGGATTTGTTGGGTGGGAATATTATGCCCAGGTCATACATAATGTCCGCTCCTGCGTAAAAGGTATGTTCGCAACAAACGTATAAAATTTAAATTAAAAGAAATTAATTTGTAAAAGTTAAAAAAATTAAAGGAAGGTTAGAAAAAATTAAATTTTTAACTTTCCTTTTTTATTAAGAATGAAAAAAAGAATAGCGTGGAATAAAGGTTTAACCAAATACGATGATGAAAGAGTAATGAGTATTTCTAAAAATGTTTCAAAAACAAGAAAAAAACAATTTGAAACAGGGGAAATAGAACATTGGGCAAAGGGTTTAACTAAAGAAAATGATGGTAGAATAAAAAATATGTCAAACTCTTTAATTGCATTATATCAAGAAAAAGAAGTTTGGTCTAAAGGACAAACCAAAGAAACAAGTGAAGGAATAAGAAAAAGAAGTGAGACATTAAAGAAAAAATATGAAAATGGATATGAATCAAAATTAAAAGGAAGAGTTGGTCCTACAAAAGGAATGAAACATTCAATAGAATCAAGACAATTAATGTCTCAACAAAGAAAGGGTAGAATTCCTTGGAACAAAGGACTAACAATAGAAGATGATAGAGTTAAGAAATACAGTGAAACAAGAAAAGAAGGATACAGAACAGGTAGAACCAAGTCTTGGAACAAAGGTCAAACCAAAAATACAGATTCAAGGATAATGAAGTCATCCGAAACTATGAAGACAAAAATAATTGAAACTGATTATTTTCCGAAAACTTGTCATCCACCAAAATTTATTGAAGATTTAGGACATAATACAAGGTCAAGTTGGGAAACTAATATTTGTAGATATTTAAAATTTATGAATGTTGATTATGAATATGAAAAACATAGATTTAAAATAAAATTAGAAAACACATTTTCAACTTATACTCCAGATATTTATATTAAAGATTATGATTTGTTTTTAGAAATAAAGGGTTATAGAGGAAAAGATGATGGGAATTTGTTGAAATACAATTTATTCAGAGAACAGTATCCACAATATAAAATAGTTTTAATAGACGGAAAGAAATATAAAGAGATAATTAATAATAGAATTTTTTATACAGATTTTACTTTATTTTTAGAGCAACATTTAAATTAAGAATGGAAAAAATAAGAAAAATTAAAAGTGATTTAGAATTGGAACCGCATCAAGATGAAATTGCAAAACAAGTTGAAAAAAATGTTCAGAGTATTGAAATAAT
>CAYNAC010000099.1:0-2181 GCA_964395155.1 Candidatus Woesearchaeota archaeon | reverse complement strand
ATAGGCACCGAATCTTTGTTAAAATATGTAAAAAATGAGTTAATTAGTAGTGCTACAATAAATCTTCAAGAAATGTCTGAGCAAGAGTCTTTCGTGAAAATGAAAAAAAGATTTTTGGGAGAGATATCTTTAATTTTAAAAGAGAAATTACCTCATATAGATTCTGAAAATGAAAAGATGCTTTCTGGAATACTAATGCAAGATATGCTTGGTTTAGGAAGTTTAGAGTTTTTGATTAATGATCCTAATCTTGAGGAAATAGTTATTCAATCTTCTAAAGAACCTGTTAGAGTTTATTCTAAAAAATATGGTTGGTTAAAAACTAATATTTATATTCCTACAGAGGATAATATTATTAATTATGCTAATATAATTGCGAGGAGAGTAGGTAGGCAAATAACTGTTCTTGACCCTTTGCTTGACGCTCATTTACTAACTGGAGATCGTATTAATGCAGTACTTTATCCAATAAACTCTAAGGGAAGTACCATTATAGTTAGAAAGTTTTCAAGAGATCCGTATACAATTATAGATATGATAAAAAATAAAACTTGTAATTTGGATATCGCTTCTATTTTATGGCTTGGTGTAGAGTATGAAATGAATATTTTGGTTTCAGGAGGAACTGCTTCTGGAAAGACTTCTTTTTTGAATGCTTTTATGCCGTTTATTCCACCTAATCATAGAATTATTAGTATAGAAGATACTAGAGAACTTGTTCTTCCTGATTTTCTTTATTGGAATCCTTTAGTTACTCGAACACCAAACTCTGAGGGAAAAGGAAAAGTAACTATGCTTGATTTACTGGTGAATTCTTTGCGTATGCGTCCAGATAGAATAATTTTAGGAGAAATGAGAAAACATGAAGAGGCAATGGTTTTATTCGAGGCGATGCATACAGGTCATTCAGTTTATGCTACTGTACACGCAGATTCTGCTCCTGAAACTATTTCGAGATTAACAAATCCTCCAATAAGTATTCCTGGTAATTTGTTGAAGTCTGTTAATCTTAACGTAGTTATGTTTAGAGATAGAAAAAAAGGAATAAGAAGAATTTCCCAACTTGCTGAATTTGACACAGAAGGAGATAGAGCCACATCAAATATTATTTATAGATGGGTTCCAGAAAAAGATGAGATAATTAAACATAGGGAAAGTATGAGGTTTTTTGAAGACTTGAGTAGACATACTGGTTTATCCGATTCTGAAATAAAAAAAGAGTTAGATGAAAGGAAAAAAATACTTGAGTTTTTGATAAAAAATAATCTTCGTTCAATTAAGGAAGTCGGAAATACGATGGAATTATTTTATCAAGATAAACCTCAATTAATGGAAATAATGCGTAAAAATAACGCAGATAAACTGAGATAATGGCATTTCACATCCCATTTACTATAGCTTCACTGAATAGACTTAAATCTAAATCTAAAAGATATTCTAAAATATTTAATGTAAAAAAAGACTCGAAGCTTAAGGAATATCTTTTGAAAGCTGAAGTTGACATAACAAGAGAAGAATATTTAGGGATAGTTGTGAAATCTTCAATGATTTTTTCAATTGTTACTTATTTAATTCTTAGTACTGGAATTTATTTACTTGATAAAGGAAATCCTTTTTTAGTTCCATTAATTCCTGCTTTAGCCGTTGGAATTTTTATCTCATTTAGTCAAATAAATTATCCTAAGGTTCTTTCTAATAGGCAACAAAAAGCAATAGAAAGAAATTTGCTTGCTGCTATGGAAGATATGCTTGTGCAATTGAGTTCAGGAGTTCCTTTGTTCACTATACTAGTTAATCTATCTAATTCTGGATACGGTCAATTAAGTATTGAATTTAAAAAAGCTGTTAAAAAAATAAATGCTGGTTTTCCTCAAATAGAAGTTATTGAAGAATTAGGTAAAAGAAATAGTTCAGTATTATTTAGAAAATCTCTATGGCAAATAAGTAATGGTATGAAAGCTGGAAGTAACATTAATGAAGTTGTTAGAGATATTATACACTCTTTGAATGAGGAGCAATATCTTCAATTGCAGACTTATGGTAACAAACTTAATCCATTGATAATGTTTTATATGTTAATCTCTATAATCTTGCCTGCTCTTGCGATAACTTTTCTTACTATAATTGCTTCGGTAGTTAATTTACCTAAGACTGCGACTATTGGAATGTTTGTTGGATTAT
>CAYNAC010000098.1:0-2312 GCA_964395155.1 Candidatus Woesearchaeota archaeon | reverse complement strand
CTCCGCTAGATGTTCCTCCTGACGAGCCTCCTGAAGATATACTAGTTACGTTATAATATAGAGTTGATGTGTTGAAGTTTCCTGCTTTATCTTGAGTTGTACAAGTTGTTTGTTTGTTATTTCCTGTGCTTGATGTTGATGGATTGGCTGTGTAAGATACTCCGCTTGATCCATAAGAAGTATTTATTCCGGATAAACTATCTGAAGAACTACAAGTACAAGTTATTGTATCATCTTCTTCAACAGAGTAATCATCACAACTATGGCTTAGAGATGGTAGAGTATTATCGAATGTTAGATTGAATACTCTTGCAGAATTATTTAGGTTTCCCAAGGAATCGTTTGCATAAATTGTTAAGTTATAAAATCCGTCTGGATAGTGGGATGTGTTTATTTCGATTACATAGTTTGAAGTTGAGCCTTCTCTTGTTGCTATTGTTGTTGAATTTTGTTGTCCTGATGAATTAGTTATATTGAACAATATTGCTTGTATTCCTATGGTGGCATCTATTGCGGAAACATTAAGGAATATTTTTTGTGAATAATTTCCTCCAGTTAGAGGGTTAGTTATATTTTCTGAAAATACTATTGGTCTTGTGTTGTCTATGTAGATTATGTTACTTAAGTTTGTTAAATAAATTATTGAAACTATTGCGGAACTTGTTGCATTGTATATTGTTGCATTTATACTATAAACTCCGTCAGGGATTGTTAAATTAGTTATACTTGTCGCGCATGAAGATATTGTTGCTCCTACTTGACATCCATTTGAGGCAGATGTGTTCCCTATTTTTACCCAGTTACCGCTTTGATTTATGAAAAAGCTAGCATTAGATGGTTGAGTTATATCGGTTCCGTTCATAAACGAAACGTTGAATGTAATTGAAGTTAGAGTTGTATAATTAGAACCTGGTGAAGGAGATATAATTTTAACTCCATCTCCTGAAGCTGCCATAACTATAATTGTTAACCCAATTAAGATTAGTATTACAAACAGGATGCTTGTTTTTTTCACCATCTTTATTTTATTTTATTGCGTATTGGCTTTATAATTTCTTCTAATTCTTCAGTTAATGCACTCTTTAAATCCATCGGATGTAATTTTGAGGATTTGTATTCTTCTTCAAGTTCTTCATACGAACTATACTCTTTATTTCCTCCAAATTTTTCTGGTCTTTTTATTTTCATTTTTTTTGAAAATGGAAAAATTATTAGTTTAATTATTTGGAGGATTGGATTTTCTTTTGTATCTGGAGGACAATATGCATTATTTATTGAACTTTTTATTTCATCGTAACTATCTAACAAAGATATTGCACTTCCAGGTATTGATTTGGACATTTTTTTTCCAGAACCCTTTAAAGAAGTAATTAATGGTGTATGAATTGCGATAAATTTATGGTTTATTAGATTTTCAGAGTCTTTTCCTAACATGTGTATTTTTCTTTGTTCTAAGCCACCCACTGCGATATCCGCTCCTAAATGTTTTATGTCCACTACTTGCATAAGAGGGTACCATAGTTGAGAAATTGTTGCATTTTCGACGTCCCTTGCTACTTCTTGCATGCTTCTAAGACCTCTTTGAATTGTAGATGACTGGGCCATTTTCATAACATCAAATTGATATTCTTTTGATAGTTGAAAACTACTTCCTAAAATTATTTCTGATTTTACTCCTATTGCTTTTAGAGTTTTTTTCCAAGATTCAACTTCTTTTTTTATTAGTTGTTCTTCTCCTTTTCTATTAAGCATGGCATGTAAATCTGCTAATAAGATTATGGTTTTGAAGCCTGCTCTTTCCAAATCTATGAGTTTTGCAATAGTTACAAAATGCCCTAAATGAATTGGTCCGTTTGGTTCGTAGCCACAATAAGCTATTATTTTTTTCTTTTCTTTAATTAGATTTGATAAATCTTTTTCAGTAATTATCTCTTCAGTATTTCTTGTAATTAGGTCTAGTTTTTCTTTCGTGTTCATATTTGTTATTATAGAAAGGTTAATTTAAACTTTGCTTTTAATCATATATGCGTAAAATTGCTTTTATAATTTCTATTCTAGGGATTGGGTTATTATTTCTTCTTTTGCTTGATGAACCTATTAAAATTAGTAGTCTTGATGGATTGGTTGTTGGAGAATTAGTTAATATTGAGGGGGTTGTGGAGCAACAGAGAAAATTTGGAAACGGAGTTTTAATGTTTATAGAAGATATTCCAGTTTTTTGTGAATGTAATAATAATTATGCCGGGTTAAATGTTTCAATAGTTGGAATTATAGAAAATTTCCCTCAAGATTTAAGAATAAGAGTTTTCAAA
>CAYNAC010000097.1:0-2382 GCA_964395155.1 Candidatus Woesearchaeota archaeon | reverse complement strand
GTGTTTTTTGAGATTATAAAATTAATTGTGGTGTATGGAGTGAGATTTAATTATTAACATAAAGTTTAAATTATTGGTAAATTAAAAATGGTGTGGTCAACTATCCCAATTATATAGGTAAACATCTTGAAGACGCTTTATTTCATCCTAAGGATTCTATTAAATATAAAAATTTTAAAGGAATAATCGATGAATTAGTAGTAAAGGGTGTTAGAAATAATTAAAAACCTAAATCTTTACACTTTTTAAATGAGTTATCAAGATTCTACTTTGAAAGGCAGAGTAAGTTATGTTAAAAAAGGAAAAGAAACAGTATTTTTAAAAGTAGATAGTATAGATGGAGAGATATATTCCTCTATAGATCGGAAATATTTTGATAATTCTCCATTGAAAGTTGGAGATATAATCAAAGGAAATGGTTCTCAAATTGAAACTTTTAATGCGAATATAAATTTTAGGTTTGAAGACTATGAACTCTTAGTCAGACCTACTAATAATTCAAGCTCCAATGTTTCAAAAAGAGATTTAGTATCTTCCTGGTCTAAACTTGAAAAAACAACTAGCAGTTTCTTTGAAGAATCTGGGGCTGTAAGAGTAAATACAAATATTTTATCAAAATATTATGGTACTTCAGATATAATTCCTTTTAAAACAACCCATAAGAAAAAAGATTATTTTTTAAGATTTACAATGGAATTAGCTCTAAGAAAATTATCTTCTCAAACACAATTACCTCTTTTTGAGATAGGAAGTGTATTTAGAAATATGGGTAAGTCTTCCAATAGATCTTTGGAATATAGATCTTGCGAAGCGTTCATCCCTTATATGGATTTTGAAGAAGGTGTCAAGATATCAAAAGAATTATTAAAAAAAGTTAGTAGATCTTTTAACTTAGAATTGCCTGAATTACCTGAAACAAATGTTTCATCTATGTTGTCTGAAAAATTTGGGGACTTTTCAGCTTCCGAAGCTTTAAAAGAAGAGTTTTATAGAGAAAGTTTGAAAAAGGGGGGAATTTCCCAAATTGTAATGCTTCCACCATCTAATTGGTCTTCCCCATTATATCAAATAGATCAAGACAACAATTCTAAAGAAGCAAGGTTTATTTATGAGGGTCTTGGAACAATAATTCAGGTATCTCAAGGTTCTACAGATATAAACCTTATAATTAATTCCCTTAATAATCAAAAAAAAGGCTGAGATTATTAGGGGTTGATTCTGAAATTGATGAGGGCTTTGTTGAGGCAGTAAAAAACGGCCTAGTTCCAGGAGTAGGGATTTATATGGGGTTGAATAGGATTTTAATGGCTCTTACCGGTAAAAGATTAATTTCTGAAACTGAGTTTTAATTAATGTTTTTCAATTTCTATCCCAATAGGGTCAGTAGTTATGTTTACAAAACCTCCAATAGGAAAAGTAATTTTAGGAGTAGTGTGTCCAAAATCTACATTAGCAATTATAGGAATTTCTGATAAAGATTTATTTTCAGAAATTAACTTTTTCAATAATTCTATGGAAACATTACTTTCAGGTTGAAATCTTCCTATCACTATTCCATTTACTCCATTAAAATCTGAATTTAGAGATAATGAGTTCAGATTCCTACTAAAAATTAGTTTATGAAACTCAGATTCTTCTTCTATGAATAAAACAGATTCTTTTAAATTTGGCCAATAATTTGTACCTCTCAAAAGGTTGAGAGTTCCAAGATTCCCTCCAATTATTTTTCCTTTACATTTACCATGATTGATTACTTTATAACCTTCATTGGTTAAAAAATTTCTATTTTCTTGATCTTTACCCCATTTATCATGACTCCATCTTTCAGAGGGTTTTATCTCAAAATAATCCTCAGACATGAGGCATTTCTTAAAATATTCTAGAGTATAGTCAAATCCTTTTAAATCTCCGAAATCAAAAAAGTGCGGTCCTGAGTAAGTAACTAACCCTGTCTTCGCATAAATTGCATTCTGTAAAGCAGTTATATCAGAATAACCACATAAGATTTTAGGATTATTCTTAATCAACTCATAATCTAATAAATGAAGTAGTTCTATAGAATTATAACCTCCAATTGCAGTTATTATTGCCTTAACCTTTTTATCTTTGAAAGCTTCATGCAAATCTTCAATCCTTGATTTAATTCTTGAAGAACTAGATTCATCTAATTCCATTACGTTTTTTCCAAAGGTTAATTTAAGGCCGAGTTCCTTAAATCTACTCTTTGCTACATCTTGTAATTCCTTAGATATCCAAGGCATAGCTAGACTTCTTGCTGGAGTGACAACTCTTACTTCATCACCTTTAACTAATTTTTTTGGGAAAATCATCTTAAATCTACTCCTACTTAGCAATTTTATAAGGTATATAAAATCTTTGATA
>CAYNAC010000096.1:0-2441 GCA_964395155.1 Candidatus Woesearchaeota archaeon | reverse complement strand
ATAATCATTTCAAAACCTTTAACCGAATCTTTAATTGAAACATAAACACCTTTTGTTCCTGTAAAGTTTTCAGCAACATGCATTGGTTGGGTTAAAAACCGCTGAATTTTTCTAGCTCTAGATACCGTAATTTTATCTTCATCAGATAACTCCTCGATTCCTAAAACGGTAATAATATCTTGAAGATCTTTGTATTTCTGTAAAATCTTTTGGATTGATTTAGCCACATTAAAATGTGCCTCGCCAACAATTTGAGGATCTAGTGCAGTACTAGATGAAGCAAGTGGATCAACCGCTGGATATAAACCCTGTTCAGCTAAACTTCTCTCCAACGAAATTGTTGAGTCTATGTGAGCAAAGGTAGTGACTGGTGCCGGATCGGTATAGTCATCTGCAGGAACATAAACAGCTTGGAATGAAGTTACGGAACCTTTTTTAGTTGAGGTAATTCTTTCTTGTAGGTATCCCATTTCCTGCGCAAGATTTGGTTGATAACCAACCGCACTTGGCAGCCTACCTAGTAACGCCGAGACTTCGCTTCCTGCCTGAGTAAATCTAAAAATATTATCAATGAATAACAAAACATCTCTGTTTTCAACATCTCTAAAGTATTCAGCCATTGTAAGTGCAGACAATGCGATCCTAAGTCTTGCTCCGGGTGGTTCATTCATTTGTCCGAAAAGTAGTGATGTATTTTTGAGAACTCCTGATTCTTTCATTTCCAAATATAGATCATTTCCCTCTCGTGTTCGTTCACCGACGCCTGCAAATACCGAATAGCCTTCGTGAACTTTTGCTAAGTTATAAATTAATTCTTGAATGATAACTGTTTTGCCAACTCCTGCTCCACCAAATGCGGCGATTTTTCCGCCTTTTAAAAACGGTGCCATTAAATCTACTACCTTTATTCCTGTTTCAAGAACCTCTGCGTTTTCGGATTGATCAACAAGTTTTGGAGGATTTTTGTGAATCGGCATTGATTGAGTGTTGTCGACTTCACCCATTTTATCGATTGGTTGACCAACAACATTAAACATCCGTCCTAAAACCTGTTTGCCGACGGGAACTTTTATTGGTGAGCCCATTGCTTCGACTAAATCACCGCGTTTAAGTCCATCTGTACTATCAAGTGCAATTGCTCTAACTACACCACCGCCGAGATGTTGGTGAACTTCAAAATAAATTTTCTTTCCTAAATATTCAGTAAACAATCCTTCCCTAAGAGGTGGTGCTTTATCGAATTTAATATCTAAAACTGGTCCGTATATTTGGTAGATTTCACCTTTCATAATATAAAGTACTAACTAGACTTAGAAGCAACTGCCGAAACGGCAACTTCTTGCATTTGGCTTGTAATCGAATTTTGTCTTGATTTATTGTATGTCTTTTCGAGTTTTTTTCGTAAATCTTTTGCGTTATCTGTAGCACTTTTCATTGCATTCATTCTCATAAAATGTTCCGAAACAATACTTTGTTTGACTGCGTAGAGAATTGAATTTTCGATGTAACTATCAATGATATTATGCAGAACTTCTTGTGTGTTAGGTTCATATGTAACTGATTGATCTTTGGACATTTGGACGGTTGTTCCTGTTTCGTTAATCGGAAGTAGTTTTTCTTTGACAACCATCTGCTTAGCTTTTGAGACAAATTTTGTGTAGATTAAAAATACGTTTGAGACGCCTTTATTTAAATAGTATTCTTCGCAAAGTTGTTTGATTGGGAAAACTCCAAAATCATTTTTCTCGAATGATGATGACTCGAATTGAGCGATTAAATCTTTTTTTAGACTTTTTGCCGCTTTCGCTGTCTTTTTCCCGATAGAAATAATTTCATCTGATCCTACATTGTTAATTTCTTTTCGGATGTTTGAGTTGAGTGAACCTACAAGTCCTTTATCGCTTCCAATAATAATATTGAGGTTTTCATTACTCATCTTTTGTGTGAAATATGGTTCTCCTTGAAAATCTTTACTACTAAAGTTTTTCAATAAATCCAACATTTCATCGCGATACATACGAGTAGATTCAGCTGACCGTTCGGCCTTTCTTAGCCTATTCGCTGAAATCATATTCATTGCAGAAGTTACCTTCGAAATGTTTTTTAGTGATTTAATTCGTCTTTTTAAATTTCTGACAGCCATTATTCATTTGATACACTAAAATTATCTAATATTTTCTTAAGCTTTTCGGTGGTTTTCTCGTCGATATCGTTATTCTTTTTAATTGAAGATAAAATATCTGGTTCACTTATTTCGAGGTAACTTAATAAATTAGCTTCCCACTGTTTAACTTTCGTAATTTCTACTTGATCGAGGTACCCACTTGTAATAGCAAATAGTACTGCTATTTGTTTTTCTACCTCCATTGGTGAATATGCTTTTTGGTTTAGAATTTCGGTTAAGCGTTTTCCTCTTTCAAGTTTACTTAGTGTTTCTTTAT
>CAYNAC010000095.1:2137-2441 GCA_964395155.1 Candidatus Woesearchaeota archaeon | reverse complement strand
AAGAAAGAGTAAAGTAAAAGTAACGGACGTAAAAGAAGTTCGATTTTCACCATTTATGGGTGAAGCCGATTACAATACACGGTTAAAGAGAGTAAATGAATTTCTAAAAGATGGTCATAAAGTAAGACCAGTTGTGAAATTCAAAGGTCGACAAATGGGGAGTAGACAATTTGGGTATGAAGTTTTAGAACGGTTAACAAATGATATATCTCACCCAATTGTAATTGATATGAAACCAAAATTTTTGGGACGACATTTAGCAATGGTAATTTCACCTACAAAAGTTAAAATCTTTTTAGTTTTC
>CAYNAC010000095.1:0-2127 GCA_964395155.1 Candidatus Woesearchaeota archaeon | reverse complement strand
CATTTAGAAATGTTAATTTAACAAAAAAAATTTAAAAAAGTTAGTCATTAAATAAAATACAATGAAAGTAAAACATAAAACTAAAAAGATTTTAACTAAGCGTTTTAAGGTAACGAAAAACGGCAAGGTAATGCGTAGACAGGCGTTTACTGGACATTTGAATGTTAAAAAGTCAAAAAAGAAGAAAAGAAATCTTGGTAAAACAATTGAAATGAAAAAAGCACTTGCAAAGAGAGTTAAAAAAGCTCTCGGAAAGTAAAAATTGTGTATAGTTTTTGGTGTATCGCGATTAGTATATAATCACTTAACACTAAGCACTAAGTACTAAAATGGCACGAAGTAAATCACTCGCAACAAAAAAACATAGAAAAATTAGAAAACTTGCTAAAGGGTATAAGTTTTCTGCAACTCGTCGTTTTAAAACAGCTCATGAAGCTGTTTTGCATGCTGGGCAATATGCATTTGCAGGTCGCAAACAAAAGAAGAGAAATTTAAGGAAACTTTGGATTATTCGTTTGAATGCTGAAGTTCGCGAACATGATATGAAATATTCTACCTTCATAAAGGCTTTGAAAGATAAAAATATCGAATTAGATCGAAAAATTCTTTCTGATATTGCAGTTCATGACAAAGAAACATTTGCCCAAATTGTAAAGGCAGTTAAGTAATATGATAAATGCATTTAACACATTCTTCTTTAGCTTTAAAAAGTAAAGGGGGTTTGTGTTGTTGATGTAAACCTCCGAAAGGAGGTTTTTTTGTTTTTATGACGTGTTAGAATTTATTACAATATGCTTAAAGATTTACAAAATTTAAAAAATGAAGCAATCGCACAAATTACGAGTGTTTCACACACCTCAGAATTAGAAGATATTAGAATAGCGTATTTAGGAAGAAGTGGAAAATTAACTCAACTCATAAAAGGAATAAAAGATCTCTCACCTGATGAAAAGAAACAAGCCGGAATTCTTATTAATGATATAAAACAAACAATAGAATCTTCACTTGCAGATCAAGGTTCGAGTTTTAAAGCGACAAAAAACGATTCGTTTGATCCAACAATTCCAGGGATTAAACCACCACTTGGATCGCTTCATTTGGTAACACAAGCGATCGAAGAAATATCCTCAGTTTTTAAGCAAATCGGCTTTTCTCGTGTGAGATATCCAGAAGTTGAATGGGACTGGTATTCCTTTGAATCTTTAAATTTCGACAAACTTCATCCGGCACGTGATGACTGGGAAACCTTTTTTGTCGACACGCCCTCACATAAAACAAATGGACCGATGCTTCTTACACCACATACCTCATCTGGTCAGGTACGAGAAATGCAACGAATCAAAACACCACCAATCAGAATGATTAATATTGCAAAGTGTTACAGGCGCCAATCCGATGTGAGCCATACACAAATGTTTCATCAATTTGAAGGATTAGTAATCGATCAAGGAATTACTATTGCGAATCTTAAAGGAACACTCACTTATTTTGCCAAAATGTTTTTTGGTGAAAAAAGAGAAATTCGTCTACGACCTTATAATTTCCCGTTTACTGAACCATCATTTGAAGTCGATATAACATGTGATATATGTAATGGACGAGGATGTAGACTGTGTAAAGAAGGATGGTTAGAACTTGCAGGTGCAGGAATGGTTCATCCAAACGTGCTTAAATACGGAGGAATAGATCCCAATAAATATACCGGGTTTGCATTTGGAGCTGGAGTTGAGCGAGTACTTATGATGAAATCAGGATTAAAAGTACCTGATCTACGATTACTATATAGTACAGATTTGAGATTTTTACGCCAATTCTAAAGAAAAAATGAATTTAGAAAGGAAAGGGAGCAGTCGGTTTACTCGAACATCGTGAGAGTGAGCTTCGCTCACCGACGCTGAGGGGAAACGTAGTTGCCCCTTAGAATCAATATTATGGATATTAAATTATTAGACAGCTGGATCCGAGAACATCTGGAAACAAATGCTAAACCGCAAGACATTGCGCGATGTATCTCATTGTGTGGTCCCACATTCGACCGCACACACAAAGTTGTTGTAAATGGTAAAACTGATTATCTGTATGAAATCGAAGTGACAACTAACAGAGTAGATGCTATGAGTGTTCGTG
>CAYNAC010000094.1:0-2448 GCA_964395155.1 Candidatus Woesearchaeota archaeon | reverse complement strand
AAAACTTTTTTATTGTTGTTTTCATCAAGAAGAACTGCATACTGACTGGATTCAGAACCACTTCCAATAGTAGTTGGGACAAGGATACAAGTTAACTTTTCTTCCATTTTTATAATTTTTGTCAGGTCCATTACAGATCCTCCACCAATACCAATTATTAAATCATATTTATTTTTTTTTAGTTGAGTGAGCGCATCATCTTTATCTTTTATAGTTGGTTCATTGTCGAGCATAAAAAAATTAAATTTAGATCCAACCAAGTTTAATTTTATTTTTTCACCGTTTTTTTCATAAAATTTTTTTGATACGAGTACAAACACATTTTTGTTTAAAGATTTTAGAAACCTCTCTCCTGATTTTGCATCTAAAACCATTGATGGAAAAAAAGACTTGGGCAAAAGATCTAAAATTTTAGATTCTATCATTTTTTTAGAGAACTCCTTTTTATTTTTCCAGATTCGGTTTTAGGTATCTCTTCAACAATAAATACTTTTTTTGGCATTTTATATGGTTCTAATTTATCTTTTAAATATCTAATTATATCTTCTATTGATTTGGTAGGCGAAACTAAATATAAATGAACCACTTCTCCAAATAATTCATCCGTTGCCCCAACAGCAACTACCTCTTGACTAACTCCTAATTTTTTGATTATATCTTCTATTTCTTCAGGATAGACTTTTTCACCATTTATATTTATAATATCATCAATTCTTCCAGTAACGTGAAGATATCCTTTATCATCAAAATATCCTCTGTCTCCAGTATAAATCCATCCATCTTTTATCTTATTAGATGATTTTTCATCATTCCAGTATTGTTTTATGACATGTTTTCCATTTATGCATATTTCTCCTTCTCTTATTTCTATCTTTGTATTTGGACTTGCTTTTCCCACAGATCCAATTCCTTCTTTTTCAGTTCTAAAATTAATAAATGAAGATCTCGAAGCTTCTGTAAGACCATAGTAATAGTAGAAATTTGAATTAGGAAAATGACTTAAAATAGAATTAGTCAACTCTTTAGATATAGGGCCGGTATTGGTGATTATGCTTTTAATTTTAACCCCTTTTTCTTTGAAATAGGCTAGATGTTTACTTATAAGTAAATTTAATGTTGCAGGTGTCGCAGCCAATATAGTTGCATTATATTTATATAAATTCTCTAATATTTTATTTAATTTAATGAAATTGTTTTCTAATATGAATGTTCCTCCTACAAATATTGAAGAATGAAGATTTCCAAGTCCAAAAGAATGAGATAGAGGTAGTCCGCTTATAAAAACATCAGAAGATTCATTTTTCACAAATTCTTTTATATTTTCTGTGGCTTGTACAACATTTTTATGTTGTAAAAAAACTCCCTTGGGTTTTGAAGTAGTCCCTGATGTATAAATGATGCTACATGGATCTTCAGAAGTTATGTCTCTTTTTTTATGGCGTGTAGAAAAATATTTTTTTTCAGATCTTTTTAAGAGAATTGTATAATTTTCTGCACCAATCCTTTTTACTTTTTCAACTAGTTTATCTTCATATATTAGAAAAGAGGGTTGGCAGTCGTTTATTTCAAAAAGCAAATTTTGATCAGATATATTTGTAGGAAACAATACGGCTATACATCCAGCCTTAAGTATTCCAAAATAAGCTACAATAAAGTCAATAGAATTATCTAGCAAGATACCTATTCTTTCTCCCTTCTCACATTTACTACAAAAATAATTTCTTATTCTATCAGATTCTTCATTTAAATTATTATAGCTTATTTTCTCATCTTCAAAAATTACAGCAGTCTTTTCAGGACTATTTCTTGAAGAGTTATAGAGAAAATAATCAATGGTTTTTTCCATTTTTAGAAGAGATTATTTTTAATATGTCTTGAGCAGATTCTATTGAAACAACCTCATCGGCATTTAATGCTATGTTAAATCTATTTTCTACTTCAGAAACAATCTCCATATGGGCAAAAGAATCCCATCTTTCATATTCCTGTTGTTTTTTTTCGGAGTCATAACTACCAAGTACTTTAATAAATATTTCTTTTAACTTTTCTTCCATTTTTCTCCAAAATAACAAAGGCCATAGCCATCGTTTTAGTATGAGTAATACTTAAATAAACTTTATACCTCTTATTTAAATCTTTTTCTGAAAACAAAATTCTAGGTATTTTTCCATCTTTTATTATTTCTATCTGATCAAACATTAAATTGACTCCTGTGTTTGTCAGTGCTTTTTTTACCGCTTCTTTTGCACAGAATCTTGAGGCAAATTTTTCTTTAGGGTTTGAAGATCTAAGGCAGTATTCAATTTCTCTCTGAGTAAACAGTCTTCTAGCAAAATCTTTTTTTAAATGTGAAAATCTAGATATATCTTCACAATCAACACCAACACCAACAATCACTTCAATTCACCTTCTTTTAAGTTTCTTATCTTTCTTAACGGATTTCCGACA
>CAYNAC010000093.1:0-2559 GCA_964395155.1 Candidatus Woesearchaeota archaeon | reverse complement strand
CAGATTTACTGGAAACACTACAATAAATCTGCCGAAGGAAAAATGAGCGAAGTTAACTTTAAAAGAAGTTTTTTAGCAGAGTTCGCAGACCCAGAAAAAGGAGATTTGCAATTTAAATATCTATTCACTCAATTTCAGGAAAAATGGTACAAGCAAAACGAGTGGCATTTGTTTAAAACGCTTGATGAAAGTGATATGCACCATTATCAGTCTCTTCGCCTACTATTAACTGATACGCAGCAGGAATTTGACTCACAAATTGCTTCTTTAACCAAAATACTTGTAGACAGTATTAATGAAAAAGAGATAGCAAAGCATATTACACTAGAAAACGGTGACAAAGGAATTACGAAGTTCGAAAAATATCTACAGTCTCAAAAGTTTCCAGATATTGAAAAGACAATTTCATTTATGAGGAACCTACAGAGTTTAAGAAATGGTTCAGCACACAGAAAAGGTTCAGATTATAAAAGAGGTAGTGAGTTTTTTGGGCTAGAGGAAAAAGGATTTACCAAAACATTTGATGAAATAGTGGCAACTGCTACCTCTATAGTTACTGCACTTGATGACTTTTTTCTTAAACCTTCTAAAAATGAAAAAAAATGATGATGTTTTACAAATTGTTAAAGAAATAGATCGATCTATTGAACTTGGAGATGAACAGTCTTTAAGAACATCTACTGCTAAATCTGAACCGTTACTTAACGTACAAACGGACAAAAAAATAATCCTTGCATTTAGCTATAAACTTGAAAATGCTTACTCCTTTCTTTACACACAATTCGAATATAAAAATGGCGTTAAAATAATTCCTGTTAATCAATCTTTACAGAATGCAAAAAGGTGTATTCGTCTCGCATTATCTGTATCTTCAACAGAAAAATCTAATTTAGTAAAACAACTGTGGGTGAATTATGGAAATGTTTTGGACTATTTAGGCAGAGGTGTTGAAGCATTATATGCGTATGAACAAGCGCTAAAACTAGATCCTAAATTTGCAATGGCTGTAGGCAATAAAGCCATAACTTCTAGACGTTTTGCTATTGTAACAGGAGAGTATTTTGGTGTCATGCAAGTCGAAGCATATCAGGCTATAGGTTCAATTATTGATGATCCTGAACTGGTAGCAGTGGGAGGAATGGAAGCAAAAAATTACCTTAAAATGGAGCTTGATCGGATAGAATCAATGGTAAAAGACAAAAAAGTTTTAAAACAAAAAATGCCTCATGAAAAGTATGATTCATCTAATCTTGATCCGTTTGAAAAATTCTACTTGGAGTTTTGCATAAAAAACGATTTATTTTTGAATTTTCATATTCATGATAAATCCTGTGAATCAGCAATAAGTGACCCAATCTTTATAAGTACGATTACTGAAATTAAGGATAATGATACATTCTATAATTTAGCTAGATATATAAACCAAATTAAAGAAGACTATGCGGTTGCTAGATTATCTCTTGTACAGTCACAATACAGACAAAAAGTTTTTGACAGAATAAGTAAAAGAACAACCTATATCTACCCTCTTGATTACTCACAGTCCCACATTTACTACGGATTGTTGAAATCTGCTTTTAAAGATGCGTTTAGTATATTGGATAAAATTGCAGTTTTTTTGAATATGTATCTTTCTTTGGGATTAGACGAAACAAAAATTTCTTTTGACTCTGATCAAAACTCAAAAAATTCGATATGGTTAGAAACCAAACTAAAAGGTCAACCACCCGAGGTTAGAGAAAGATTTCTGGATACAGAAAATACTAGCCTTTATGCTTTATATGACATATATAAAGATTTTAGAAACGGTCACTATAAGGATATTAAAGAAATAAGGAATGCATTAACTCATAGACAGTTAACCATATTTATGTCTGGAATTATTCAAATACCCAAGAACACTAATTTTTTTAGTATTGAATCTGATGATATGTTAGAAAAGACGTTAGAAGTTATGAGGCTGACTAAAGCTGCAATTATTTATCTTATCAATGCTGTCACAATTGAGGAGTCAAAAAAAAGAAAAGATTCTGGAAAAATAATTCCAGAATTCCCAGTGGATACTACTCAATTCTTATAACCTATATATGAAGCAAACAAATGCAGATTTATTAAGAAAGTTTGAAACAGTTAGTCGCTGGATGATTGAGGATACCAAAAGAGCTATGTTCATAGGTAAGGCTAACTATCTTGTTGCCCAAGGTCTACTTAACTACACAGAAATTATTGGTTCATTTATTAATTCTACTACTCAATCCTCTGGCGAAAAGTTTGATGCATTTTTCTTTAGGATGGGTACAGAGTATGTAGATTTATTGAGAAGATTTAATAATCGTAGACGTAGAAATCCACATATAGTTTATGATGACCTCCGATGCGGTTTAACTCATGAATACGCAGTTAAAAGGAAGAAATTTATTATTTACAATACAGATTTAGGAAGAGAACTAACTGACATAGAAGTAAATAATTTAGGAATAGATATTAATGGTGTTATGACTAGATCTACTGCTGGTGTACTTCATACATGGGAAGGTAATAAGGGAGTATGGCATTTTA
>CAYNAC010000092.1:0-2635 GCA_964395155.1 Candidatus Woesearchaeota archaeon | reverse complement strand
TGATAATTATCTTATTGCTTGTTTAAGAGGACTTATTGACACAGATGGTTCAATACATAATATTTCTAAGAATAATAAAAACTTACGCATAACCTTTACAAGTTATATTCCTAAACTATTAGAAGAAGTTAGATTATCTTTTATAAAACTTGGATTTCATCCTTCTAAAATAATTAAAAATAATCAAATATTCCTCACTAGAAAAGAAGATGTTCTACTTTACCTGAAACTTATAGGTTTTAATAACGATAAACATTTAAATAGACTCCAAAATTTTCAGAAGCAAGCCTCTGTAGAATAGTGGTCAAGTTCACCGCCCTCTCGAACTGGTAACAGCATGCGAGGTGATGTCGCTGAGACTATACCTTTGCTCGCTCTCGAGCAGCATGGTACTTCAGTATCGCGAAAGCGATGATGGAGAACGGCGGAAACCCGGGTTCAAATCCCGGCAGGGGCATTAGGCTATTGTGGCATTTTCATGGGGTTTTTCGCACTTGTGGCGAACTTATAACAATATTTAAAACTAAAACATTTCAATAAGTTTAATAAATGGAAGATAAAAAACAAGAGGTTTCTCAAAAAGTACCAAAAAATAAGACAAAGGTTGATGTAATATTTACAATAATATTTCTGGTTTTTTTAATTCCTTTCTATTTTTTTGAAGATATTCGATTAATCTTAGGAGGGGTTATTTTTATTGTTCTTGCTGCTAAACAAATACTCTTTGATTCTAATCTAGTCTTTTGGATGGGGAATAAAAAAGAAAATTTATTTGTTTATTCTTTTTTCATTGGATTTCTTTTACTAATACTTGGAATAATAAGTCTTTCTGCATCGGTTCTTTTACCTAATCAATTAAACCTTTTCCTTCTTATATTTTTAACTTCAGGTTTATGTATTGCAGTATTAATTTCTACCTTATGGTCATTATTTAAAGCTGGAGAAAAAATTCTTTCTATATTAACATTTGTAGCTCCAATAATTTTGTCTTCTTTATTAGTTGTTGGCCCTTTGATTGATTCAATAAATAAAGAAGGTATTAGCTCTGGCTTATTCTATTTTGAAACCATAATTTTTGTAGCTTTAGTTCTTTGGTATCTTTCTATATTTGTGAGGTCTATATTTGAGTCGCTAATATTTTTTACAGGTTTTAAGAGAAAGATGATGGAAAGAACCTCATTCCACTTACATTTAGCAATTACTCTATTAATTCTAATTGGAGGATTCTTTTACCTAAAGTATGTATCTACTGATGATCTTAAAGACTTACTTATCCTTTTAGGAGTAATATTGTCTATTTGGTTGACAATCTCTCAGGATAGGTCATAAAATAAATTAAAGGGTATTAGAATACCTTGCCCTTCTTCTAAGGTAATCACTTTTTCTTTAGAATAATGGAATAACCAAATAAATCTTTTTTTTGCAAGAGGATCAAATTCTCTCCAAATTTTGGGAGATATTGCAAAATTTTCACAATATAAACATATAATCCAGCTTATTAATCTCTTTTGTTCATCTTCTGGTACATCTAAAATTTGTTCTTTTAGAAATTTAAAGTCTTTAGAATTTTCTTTTAGATAAGAGATCAATACATAAGTCTTACCCATTTGAGGAAAGATTGTTAGAAAAATAGGTTTAGGATGTTTTGATAAATCGCTGAGGTTATTTACTTGGTTATTTTTTAAGTCTAATATTAGGTCAAAAATAGAACTTATTGCAAACATATATTCCTTGTCCCATATAATAACTTTAGTCTCTATATTTTCAAAGTTGCTATTTTCCAAACATTTATCTAAAACTGATTTTTCATAATCCAAATCTTTTAGGCTTACTTCGGTTTCTTCTAAAATTTCTGAAACTGGTGCCGAATGTTCTTTAATTAGTAAATTGTACAAATTTCTTAAGGTCTCTTTTGCAATTATCTCTTTTGCTAATGCTCTATAGGCAAATAAGAATTCTTGTTTTAAGTTTCCTAGGACATAATCTTTATTTTCTATTTCGCTAAATAGATTTGTGTCGTGTTTAGAACAAAATCCAAAGAAAGTATTTGCTTTTCCTTTGCCTATTGGTTCTAAGTTCTCATTAAATGAGGAATTATCATGATAGATCATCATGACCTTACCTTCTTCAGATATTTTGCTTAAAATTTTATTATTTTGTATTGAATGAGCTTTAATTATTCTTTCAGAGCAATCTTTTTTATTTGGGTGAAGACACTTCTTTACTCTTGACCTTTTTAGCAACTTCTGAAATTCTCTTTTAAGAGGAATATCAATTTCCATAAAATTTGCTAATTTAAAGATTAATAAGGATAACTCCTGTCGCATCCTTTCCTTCTCGACAATGCTTAAAACCTCTGGCGATCCCACATCTTGTCGATGGCTGACAAGATCGACCCTTACAACATTAAAGAGAAATACTTTAAGTGGAAGACAAAAGCCCTGACAAACGGCATTTCAGGCTTGACCAACGCGAATTCTCAAATAATTATGCAATATCTGCAAGACCTGGTCTATACCCATAAAGTGGCCCCCTCGCCAGCAGAACGTGATGCCCTAAGCCAGGCCGGCGGCGCTTTCTTGTCGGGCAAAGTCGCCATGATCGCGTCACCACTAGACGGGTCAGCGTCAATCGC
>CAYNAC010000091.1:0-2640 GCA_964395155.1 Candidatus Woesearchaeota archaeon | reverse complement strand
ATATTTCCACAAACGATTAACAAATCGGTACATAGACTCAACGCCAGTCGTGCTCCAAGAAAAATCTTTATCTGGAGAAGCCACACTCATCAAAAACAAACGTAAAGTATCAGAACCATAAGTTTTAGTTATATCTAATGGATCTATTACATTACCTCTTGATTTAGACATCACTGCTCCATCTTCGCCATGAATCATTCCTTGATTATAAAGTCTTGAAAATGGTTCGCCGATATTCAAATACCCCAAATCACGCAAGGCTTTTGTGAAAAATCTAGCATAAATTAAATGCATGCAAGCATGTTCAGCACCGCCAACATAAAAATCAACAGGCATCCAGTAACTAACATCATCGACAGAAACAGGCAATTTTTTATTTTGAGCATCTATAAATCTTAAGTAATACCAACTACTATCCATGAAAGTATCCATCGTATCTGTTTCGCGCCTTGCATTTTTTCCGCAAGTAGGACATTTTACATTCAAAAACTTCTCGTTTGTAAGTAATGGGTTTCCTTTTCCAAATTTAACTTTTTCAGGTAATAAAACAGGCAAATCATTTTCATCAACGGCAACAATACCACAACCAGAACAATAAATTATAGGAATAGGAGTGCCCCAATACCTTTGACGAGAAATTAACCAATCACGCAATTTATACTGCGTAACAAATCTTCCAAGCTTTTTTAATTCCAACAATTTAACAATGTGATTTTTAGCTTCTTCATTATCAAGACCATTAAATTCTTTAGAATTTACAAGTTTGCCACTTCCAGTATAAGCCTCTTTCAAAGATTTATTTCCAGAGCTCACTACCTCTTTAATATCTAAACCATACTTCTTCGCAAATTCAAAATCTCTCTTGTCGTGTGCAGGCACTGCCATTACAAGACCCGAGCCATAATCTGCTAAAACAAAATTTCCTATCCATATAGGTATTTTTTTACCAGTCAAAGGATGAATAGCATAACTTCCAGAAAACACTCCTTCTTTTTCCATTTTTCCAACATCTTCTTGCTTAGTGCTTTTAATTTTTTTAACAAAATTGTCAACATCTTTCTTGCATTCTTTAGTGACAATCTCTCCTAGTCTAGAATGTTGCGCACTAATTACAAGAAAACTTACTCCAAACAAAGTATCTACTCTCGTCGTAAAAACTGGCCATTTCTCCCCATTTATATCAAACAAAACTTCAGCACCTTCACTTTTGCCAATCCAATTTTTTTGCATAGATTTTATTCTTTCAGGCCAATCTAAATTATCTACATCTTTCAATAATTCTTCAGCATATTTTGTAGTTTTGATAAACCATTGTTCTAAATTTTTAACAACAACACTTTCATCTTTGTGTCTCCAACATTTTCCATCATGAACTTGCTCATTAGCTAAAACACTCTCACATTTATTACACCAATTTACTCCAGAAGCCTTTCTATATACAAGACCTTTTTTTAAAAATTCCAGAAAAAAATACTGATTCCATTTATAGTAATTCGGATCGTGACTCTGTAATTTTTTGCTCCAATCATAGCTCAAACCCAAAGACTTCTGTTGCAAAGTAAATCTCTTTATAGCAGTATCTGTATATTTTCGAGGATGAACTCCTTCTTTTATTGCAGCATTTTCTGCAGGTAAACCAAAACTATCATACCCCATAGGATAAAGAACATTTTTCCCATTCGACCTCATAAATCTGGCAAGAACATCCCCTATAGTATAATTAAATGCGTGACCCATGTGTAACCCACTTCCAGAAGGATAAGGGTACATCTCTAAAACATAATATTTTCCTTTATTTTTATCCTGCTTTGTTTCAAAAACCTTATTCTTTTCCCACTCCTTCTGCCATTTCTTATCTATTTGCGAAAAATTAATTTCTTTCATAACAAAGCATAAAAAAGCACAAATTTAAAACTTGCTGTATTTATAAAATAAGGTGAATAAAGAAATTTTTAAACATATAAAAAAAGAGATAAGAACTAAATTTCCTAAGGTGACAAAAGAAATGTCCGTAGGACAAACAATAGAAATTCTAAAAAAACAAAGTAGAGATTGCGAATCCATAGATTATATTTATGTAGTAGATAAAAGTGAAAAATTAATAGGAGTTTTTTCAATTAAAGACTTATTTAGATTTTCAAAAAATACAAAAATAGAAAAATTTATGATAAAAGATGTAATTCATATATCTTCTTCAGCAAATTACAAATTAATTTCAAGACTCACACTAAGACATGGAATTAAAGCACTTCCAGTAATAGAAAATAACAAACTTATCGGAGTAATTCCTCCAAAAGAAGTTCTAAAGATTTTAAATCAAGTAGTTAGAAAAGAAATATTTGATATAGCAGGTATCCATAAATCTCATTTAGATTATGAACACACGCAACAAGTTCCTTTGTACAAAAATATAGTTCATAGAATACCTTGGTTAATAATAGGACTAATGGGTATAATGGTAACTGCAAGTTTCCTCAGATCATTTGAAAAAATCCTGGATGAATATATAATATTAGCATTTTTTATTCCAACTATTGTATACATAAGCGGAGCGTTAGCAAATCAAATTCAAACTATTTTTACCAGAGACTTAGCAGTAATAGGAGATAAAATAAACATTAAAAGATATCTAGTAAAACA
>CAYNAC010000090.1:0-2658 GCA_964395155.1 Candidatus Woesearchaeota archaeon | reverse complement strand
GATAACTACTATTGTTTTAATTATAATCGGAGTTGCTTTTTTGATAGGTGCTATATTTTTTGTAAAGAATGGTTTTAGCTTTTTAAAGAGCGGAACTGAGCCTATTTTGAAAACTCAAGGAATTGAATCTACTAAACAGGCTTGTGATTTGGTTTGTAGGAGCGAGAATAGTTTTGCTTTTTGCTGTAATCCTATAAAAATGAATGAAGATGAGGTTTATTGCAGTGATTCTTTAATTAATTCAAAGTGTAACATTGATTGTTCTTCCATAGTTTGTGATTAGGTTTTTATATTACTTTAACTTTTAGTTGTTATGTCTGATGATTATGGTTTTGCAGGTAAGAGAAAGAGTAAGAACGATAAGAAAAAACAACGTGGGTATAATAAGTATAAACGTGGCGGGCAGTTTAGAACTAGAGAAGAGAAGAAGAAAAATAGCGATTAATGTTCTTCTAAGATTTCTTCTAAAATCTCTAAGGTATAACTAAGTAATAATGGTCCGACTACTATTCCAGCTATTCCAAATATAGGTGTTGCTCCGATTACCCCTAAGAGCATAATCATAGGATTTATTCCAGAATCTTTGCCTGCTACCTTTGTTCTTAATATTGTGTCTAAATAAATTGAAATAAATAATCCAAAGAATAGTATTATTCCTGAAGAAATATAATTTTCTTGAGCAATGCTAACTATCAATGCAGGGACCCACACAATTGCTGGTCCTCCAGGTATAATTGCAAACAATCCTACTAAAATTGCTAGAATTAAGTAGAAGTCAATTCCGGCAAGCCAAAATCCTAGTCCTGCAAATAATGTTTCGAGTAATGCTAAGAAAAGAGTTCCCTTTACTATTTTTTTAGTTGTGTTTGAAATTTCTTTTATCATTCTATCTTTATTTTCAAAAGGAATATATTTTCTAATTTTGAGGTTTATTTTTGGCCAAGTTAGGAGAAGATAGTAGACTATGAACATCATAACAAACAGAGAAATTATTGAACTAGCGATAGACAGAGTAATTCCAGGAATTGTTTTAACACCAAGATTTAGTAAATTGTCAATTACTCCGAATATATCAAACTCATATTTTTGTAGGAAGCTTATATTGTTTATTTTATTAATTATGTTTGATATTATTCCAAGTTCTATTATTTTTTGAGATTGAGAAATAACCTCTCTAATTACAAATGAGATAGGGATTAGTACAATTAAAATTATTATTCCAATGGTCGTTGAAGCCGCCAACCACGAAGGTAGTTTTTTCTCTAATTTTTTATGGATTGGGTATGTTAAATAAGCTGTAATAAATGCACCTATAATTGCAACAATGTAATCTTTTATTATGAATAATGACACAGATATTAAAGTTAGTAAAATTATAATTGGTATATAGCGATGAATCCACTCTTTTCTCATTGCTTTGTTTATGAACTAATATTAATAAAGATACTCTTTTTAATAGAGTGTGTTATATAAATTTGAGGAACTTGTAAATGAATGAATATATTTTCTTGTATTTTTTAGGTTTTTTTGCAATTTTGTTTGCGGTTTTTCAAGATATTCGTACAAGGGAAATTGCTAATTGGTTGACTTTTTCTTTAATTGCTTTTGTTCTTGCATATAGGGCTTTTTATTCGATATATTTTTCTGATTTTATGTTTTTCTTATATGGAATTTGTGGAATTTTACTATTTGTTTGCTTAGGCTATTTATTTTATTATTCTAGAATATTTGCTGGAGGAGATGCTAAATTGCTTTTTGGAATTGGAGGAATATTTCCTTATTCTTCTTGGATAGATTATTTCTATTATGGGGTTGGTTTTGTATCTCTCTTGTTTATTTCTGGAATAATTTATACTTTGATTTATAGTGCTTTTTTAGTTTCGAGAAATTATAGTTTTTTCAAAAAATGCTTTTCTAATGAAATTCATTCTAAAAGATACTTATTTATTTTATCATTTATTTTTAGTCTTCTAATTGTTTATAGTAATCTAGAATTTATGTTTATAATTTTTTCAATTTTTATATTCTTGACTCCTTTGTTATTTGCTTATGTTCGTGCAATTGAAAAGAGTTGCATGATTCAATTTGTGTCTGTTGATAAATTGACTGAAGGGGATTGGCTTGAAAGAGATGTTATAGTTAATGGTAAAATTATTAGGAAAAATTTTTCAGGACTAACTTTTAAAGAAATTTTGATTTTGAGAAAAGCTAAAAAGAAAGTTTGGATAAAAACTGGAGTTCCATTCGCGCCAGCATTTTTAATTGCATTTATATTATTCTTTTTATTTTTAAGGTATTCTTCTTGGAAATTTTTTTAATTCTTTTATTTCTTCTTTAACTTCTTTTATCTCTTGAATTTTTTCTTTTTCTTTTTTTATTAAATCTAAAGTTTTATTTATTTCTTCTGGAGAAGGATTTAGTCTTTTACTTTCCAAAGTTAAATCTTTATCATAAATTGGAATTAAATTTATTATAACTTCATCAAATTTTAATTCTGGAGTTACTTTGATATTTTTTGCATCTAGTTTTTCTAATAGTGTTTTTGATACTTTATCTACTAAAATTGATAAATCGTTAGGTATTTTATCTAAATTTTTAAGTGGTTCTTTTGGAATAATTATTGTATGTCCTTTAGATATAGGTTTTATATCTAGAACT
>CAYNAC010000089.1:0-2729 GCA_964395155.1 Candidatus Woesearchaeota archaeon | reverse complement strand
ATAGAATACAATGGAGAAGATAGAATAGACATTTTATTTATTTCATCAAAGGAAGAAGCAAAACATTATACTGAAGTTCTTTTAAACACAGAACCTTATAAATCTTATAGAGATTATTTTAACACTCGAGTATTAGAAGAAGATGTAGAATGTGAATATTACAAAGATATTGCCCTTTTGTGCAATACTAAAAAAATTCAATCTATTTCTAAAGAATGTGCTAATGATTATGTAGTAGTTGTGAAGAGAGACTCTTCGAAGATAAGAAGTTCTGCGTATGGGAATCTAATAAGCATTAACTCCGTTCATGAAGATTCTGTTTTAATTCACGAAATGGGACATGCGTTTGGAAATTTAGCTGAAGAGTATGGAGGTGCAAAGATACCTATTGGTTCGAAAAATTGTGTTTCTTCATGTGATAAGTTTCAAAATCCAATTGATTCATGCGAGCAAGAATGTTCTGAATCAAATTATTATCGCTCAATTCCTACTGGAGTAATGAGAAGTTTAATTACTTACAATTATGGAAAACACAATGTTTTTCTTTTGAGCGAATTGCTTAAAAAAAATAAACCTGTAGAAAATAAAATCACTGGAAATCAAATATTAGATGAAACTAGTTGTGATAATAATATTTTTTCAATCGAAATAACTAACGATCAAGATAAAGTAGAAATAAATTCAGACTACAATTTAGAAAAGGGGTGTGTACCTGATAAATCTGGAGATGGAGATTTATGTATAGGAAATAATTGTTACCCTTCTTTTCTTTTTACCGAATCTCAAGACTTGAATATTGATGAGACTATACAAGGAGAAGTATATTTGAAACCTGAAGTACCTTTGGTTTTTTATGCTATTCAAAATCCTTCTAGTCCTCAAATAAGCGTGACTTTGAATAATCAATTAATCTCTAATTTAAATTCATTGGAAGCGGGAGCAACAGCATGCAAAATCTAAATAAAAGAGGATTCTCACCAGTAATACAGATAACAATCTTATCTGCCCTTAGCATAATTTCCTTGTTATTGATTTGGGGGTATGTTTCAGACTTATCTTCAACCATAAATCGTCAACTATCTCCTGCTGTAGATTGCATATCACAAAAATCAAAAATAAAAAGTGCATGCCTAAATGAAGAAAATAAAATTGAATTAAACACTGACTTTTTTGTGGATGAAAAAATAAATTTTTTAAATTTAAAATTGGAAGATGAAAATTTTGTATGTGGTTCCTCTTGCGAATCATGTAAATTAGACATAGTTGAAAAAAATAAAATATACTTAAGCACCATTAAAGAAAATCCGAAAACAATTTTTGCAAGCATTAATGGATGTATGTTTGAGGAAATCCAAATAACTAGATGCTAAATCATAAAACTTTAGATTAGGCATTTAAACTAGTATTAAATATTACAATTTTTTTTAAAGAAATTAAAACAACCAATAAAACGCAAAAACCAATAAAAAAATAAATTACTCCTAACCTAGTTTTATAAGATTTGGTAAACTCTCCATTAAAATCATTTTTTACATTGCTTGAAAGAGTTATTTTTTTATTTGATTTAATAGATTGATTTTTTTCTTCTAATACTAATGATTCAATTTTGGAGGAGTTTTTTGAAGATTCCTTTTCTAAGGGTTTAGTATTATTTTTTTTAGCTTTGTTTTCAGAAGTATCATTTTTTAAATTATTTGAGTTATCTTCGCATGAGTTTTTTTCATTTTTTGTGCTAGATAAAAAAATCCATTCGCCTTTACAAAAATTGTATGATTGATCGTTATTTTTATTATCGTTGAAAGGTCCAACCATATCTACTACTTCTGAATTATGTTTTAAATAAATAGTTTCATTGGAATTATCTAGCCATAGACTTGGAAAGGATATTACTAAAAATCCGCTAAATGAATTACTTAAATTGTAGATTTCCCCGTCTCCATTTTCTAGATAATAACCATCTAGTATAAAATTTTCTTCTGAATAGAGTTCGACCCATTCTGACCCTGAATCTTGACCAGGTGGATTTGATTCAACTTCATTTAACCTTACGGCATAAACACTACTCGTAAGAATAATAATAAACAAGCAGACCATTAGAGTCTCTAATGAAAATTTCATCGTGGTCGTTATTCCACACGTTCTCCCTGCCCCAATATAATTCGTTGTTTTTATCAATTCCTTTTTTAGAGAACAACTTAAATTTTCCATCGATATCTGATTTGAACTTGTAGCTTTTAGTACTCTCATCTTTTATAGTCCATGATGTAAAGTCAACACCACATTCATCTTCAATATCTATATATTCTTCATATTTATTAATTTCTACATTTAAACAACCATAAAATTCAGATTTTTTCCAGATATTTTTTTCATTTTTAATTGCATCTTTTTCAGCTGATTCAAAAATTTTTAGTTCTGAATTATCTACTAGATAACTATGAGCAAAACCTTCTTTAACAATTTCAAGATTGAGATATCTATCTTTATAGTATAATCTTGCAAGAGTTCTTCCATATTTATCTAATCCTTCATTTTCAAGTTCTAAATTTTTAAAATTTGATAAAAATTCTTTTCCTAAGTCTGAATATGTAAAACCTTTTTCAGGAGTATTTATATTAAGAAGTCTTACTTTTCTACCGTCGGTTAACTCAATTGTGTCTCCGTCTAATACTCTTGAAACCTCTACATTTTCTCTAACTAAATTTGAATCTAAAAAGAAAGTATAGTTT
>CAYNAC010000088.1:0-2778 GCA_964395155.1 Candidatus Woesearchaeota archaeon | reverse complement strand
GAACATTTATTATTTACCGGAACAAAAACAAGAACTCATGAAGAAATATCTTCAGAAATAGAAAAAAGAGGAGGAATTTTAAACGCATTCACTGCACAAGATGTGACATCTTATTGGTTCAAACTACCTTCACAGCACCTATATTCTGGCATGGAAATAATCCATGACATACTAAGAAACCCAACTTTCGATGAAAAAAAATTAGAAAAAGAAAAAAGAGTTGTAATCGAAGAAATAAAAATGTATCATGACGATCCAGAAAGAAGAGTTTATGAATTGTTAGAATCTGCATTATATGAAAATCCATTCGGAGAAGGAATATCTGGTTCTGCAAAAACCGTTAGTTCATTAAGCAGAGAAAAAATAATTGAAATATTTAATGAAAATTACAATCCAAAAAATTACATAGTGACGATAGTAGGAAACGCAGACTTAGATAAAATATGTTTAATGTTAGAAAAAGATTTTATAGGCTCAAATAAAAAATATTCCCCATTAAAAATAAAAAAGAAAAATTCAAACGTGGTAGAAAAAAGAGAAGGAATTGATCAAGCCCAATTAGTTGTTGGAATGCACGCTCCAATGGAAGAAGAAAAACAAAAAACACTAGAAGTTTTAAATTCTTACTTGGCAGGAGGAATGTCTTCAAAATTATTTTTAGAAATAAGAGAAAAACACGGGCTTGCATATACAGTAAGAGGAAGAATCGAAAAAGAAAAAACCTACTGTTACTATAGCATTTATGCAGGAACTACAAAAGAATCATTAGACAAAGTAAAGAATCTAATAATCAAAGGTTTTGAAGATGTAGAAAATATGACTCAAAAAGAGTTGTTTGAAACAAAGCAAAGACTAATAGGAATAAGAAAGATAGCCTCTGAGGAAAGTATGAATGTAATGAACAATTTAATATTTGAAGAAATCTCAACTGGAAAATCAGAAGATTATTATAAATATGATGAAAAAATAAATGATGTAAAGTTAGAACAAGTTAAATCTCTAGCTAAAGAATTAATAAAAAATTATAGCACTGCAATAGTTTGCCCAAAATAATAAAAATATGCAAAAATACAATTTCAAAAATCTGGTATTTGAAGGAGGAGGAATAAAGGGCTTAGCATATGCTGGCGCAATGGAAGTTTTAGAAGAAAAAGGAATTTTAAAAGATATAAAAAGAGTTGCAGGAACATCTGCGGGAGCAATAACGGCTGCATTAATAGCAATAGGTTATGAATCTAAAGAAATAGAGAAGATCCTATCAGATGCAGATTTTAAAAAATTTAAAGATGATTCTTTTTTTAAGACATTAAATATAATAAGATTAGTTAAAGAATATGGATGGTTTAAAGGAGACGCGTTTGAGAAATGGTTCTCAGAGTTAATAGGAAAAAAATTCAAACCAAATTTAACATTCAAAGAATTATATGAAATTAAATCTCAAAACACAAAAGAGCTATATGTGATAGGAGCTGATGTAAATAGTGGAAAATGGAAAATGTTTAGCAGGCAAACAACCCCTAACATGTCAATTGTTAAGGCGGTTAGAATATCTATGAGCCTACCTTTATTCTTTAAAGCAACTAGTTATGAAGGAGACATTTTTGTAGACGGAGGAATATATTATAATTATCCAATAAACCTTTTTGACAAAAAAGAATACTTAGATTTAAATTCATCTCTAGTAAAACACCATAAAAAAAATAAATATTATAATAAAGAGACCTTAGGTTTTAGGGTCGACACACCTGAAGAGATATCTTCACAAAAAACTGGCGTAGAAAATAACAAAAAAAAGATTAATTCATTTAAAGAATATCTATTAGCATTAGTAGGTAGCTTTTTAGACCTGGCAAACAAAATACATTTATCTGAATTTGATTGGCATAGAACTGTATATATCGATGCTTTAGGAATAAGCACCACGCAATTTGAACTTTCAGAATCATTAAAAATAAAAATTATTAATCAAGGTAAAAAAGACACTCAAGAATATTTCAAATGGTTTGATAAAAAAACACAAGAAGAAATGCCTTTGAATAAATAAGATAAATTATTTAAAAATTGGAGGCTCTGGCAAAATCAAACATTTACAACCAATACATATATTTGGATAATTAGGACATTGTGAAGGATTTTGCGAAGAGCCACTTCCACCATCACATTCCTCTCCAGGATCTACTACACGATCACCGCATATTTTTTCCTTACACATGCAATTTAAATCAGCATTACAATATTCATTTTGAGGACATACTGCAGCCCTTTGACACATATTAGCAATCTTTGGTCCGCAAGGAATGGGAGTGTGTGGTCCACGAGGAACAACTGGAGTAAATGACCTTATAGGAGGGGATGGAGGAAAAGGATTATAATAATAACCCATTTCTCCAACGGGAGATCCAATTTTCAAAGTTGAATTAGTAGTTAAGTTTGTGTTGTTCCTTAAACAAGGTCCCAAATTTTCAAGAGAAACAAGATTCTCTATATGAAACCAAACTTGAGCTCCTCGTCTTTCCCATATATTAGTATATAATCTTCCTTGAGCATCAAAAACAATAGAAACATCTATGTCTGTAGAATGAAGAGGATCGTAAACTTTAAAGCTATAACTTTTTTCAGTAAGGTTTCCAGGACTAGGGACTGTATTAATTGCTATTGGTTGAAACATATGGTGATCTTTTTCTATTCCTCCTTCATAAGACTTACCAGTCATACCAACTCCTCCCTTGGAAGATGAAACCTTACGTATTGCTTCAACAATGTCTGAAATTTGAGGAT
>CAYNAC010000087.1:0-2791 GCA_964395155.1 Candidatus Woesearchaeota archaeon | reverse complement strand
GAAGAACAAAAAAAAGTTTTACCTGAATTACCTTCTGTAAAGTTGAGCAAATTAGTTAAGAAATATAAAATTAATTCAAAAGATGCAGAGGTTTTAGCAAAAGATATTGATATTGCCCATTTCTTTGAAAAAGTTGCAAAAGAAGTTGATGGCAAATTTGCTTTGCCATGGATAACAGTTGAACTATTTAGAGTTTTAAATTACAATAATAAAAAATTAGTAGATGTAGATGTTTCAGTAAATCATTTCGTTAAGTTATTGCATTTAATTAAATCTGGGAAAATTACTGAACTTCAAGCTAAACAGATTTTAAACAAATTTGTTCCTAATAGTTTTGATCCAACTAATGTTGAAGGAAAAATAAGTGATGAAAAAGAACTTGAACCATTTATAAGAAAAGTTATAGTGGATAATGACAAAGTTGTAATTGATTATGTTAATGGAGATATTAAAGCATTTAATTATCTGATTGGAGAAGTAATGAAGGCGACCAACAGAAGAGCTGATTCTAATGCTGTGAGGAAATTAATTGATAAATTGATTAAGAGGTAGATTTAAAATAGTTATTTTTGCTTGATTTTATGGACCCATAGTTTAATGGATTAGAATACGGGACTTCGGATCCTGTGATCGAGGTTCGATTCCTCGTGGGTCCATTTTAATATCTAAATGCTTTGCTGAAAAAATTTAGGCTTTTAGTTTATGAATGAAGACATTTTGAGCATCCAAACTGCTATATTTAACGCGTGGTAGTGTATCATTTTTTTATTTTAGTAGTTTTTTAGAAATTCTTTATTTTTTTCTATGAATTTTATGTTTTGGTCTAAAACTTCAAACGCATTTTGTTTAGTCATTTCATAAGTTATCTTGTTTTTTTCTAAAAATTTCTTAATTTCTTCCTTTGCAGATTTAGTATTTTGAGAAATTATTAGTGCATCAAGTAAATCTTTGAAAATATAGTGGTTATCTTTGTATTTTTCTAATTTATTCCAATTTTTTTCTGTCCAATTTAAAATTACTTTTTGAGATAATGGATTAGACAATACAGAACCAAATACATATCTTAAATTTTGAGTTCTAACTTTTTCAGATATGGCTAAATCAAGAGATTTAATCAAAAGTTTTTCATTGTTTATCTGGTAAAGTGAAGATAATAGTTTAATTTTAGACTCTACGTTTTCTGTTTTTTCATATTTCTCTAACATTTTGTTGAATAACTCTTCGCTGTTTTTTTGAGAGATTATGTAATATATTGAATTTGCTATATCTAAATCTATTTCATCTTTATTGAAAATTTTCAGTGCTTTGTCAATTGTTTCTTTGTCGTTTGCAAACCCACAGAAACTTATGCAGAGATTTCTCATTAAAATATCTTCGGAATTTTCATTATTTTTCTTTGTCCAACCTATTTTTTCTAATTTTTTTTTGTAAGTGGGAAGTAGAATTTTTGATATTTTATCTTTAGTTTTAAGCCACCATTTTTCATGATAAAATAACCTATTTAATTTTTTCAATGATGAATATATCTCGCTTAAAATGTTGTAACTCGTCTCATCTAAGTAATTATCTATGAATTTGATATAGTTTTCTAAATTTTCTTCCCCAGTGTTGCATAATGCCCATAAATCATTATTTACTCCCCATCTATCTTGTTCGTCTAATTTTTTCTGTTTTACTAGATATCCAAGGTTGGTTAAAAGTTCTTTTGAATATTTAGTTCTATAAAATCCTAGTTGTTTATGGTTTAATTTGATGAATTTTTCTTTTATTTTGCATGTTTGGCTTTTCTTTTCTAAAAGTTCATAATGGCATATATTTTCAGTACATACTGAAATAGGAATTGGCCAGATTTGTTCAGTTTCTTTATTGTATCTTTTTTGAGTTAATTTTAATTTATCATTTATTTTTTCTACTTCTATTAATGGATGACCTGGTTGTGAAATCCAGTATTTTATTAATTCTTTTACTTTTTTATTTTTGGCTATTTCATTTAATGAATTCCATAAATCGCTTGCTTGTGCATTACCATAGGAATATTTTTTTAAATAATTTGAAACGCCTATCCTAAATTCTTCTTCTCCGATATAAGATTCTAACATTCTTAATATGCACCCTCCTTTCGAGTAACTTATTTCATCAAATATTTCTTCTATTTCTTGTGGGCTATTTACTATGACTTCTACTGGATGGGTTGATTTCAATGAATCTTTTGATAATCCTGTAGATAACTCATCAGCTAAATAATCTTCCCAAATTTTCCAATTTGGGTTATGGTGGGCTACAGCTTTGTATGCCATATAGGTTGCGAAGCTTTCATTGAGCCATAAATCATTCCACCATTTCATCGTTACTAAGTTTCCAGACCACTGATGCCATAATTCGTGCGCTATTACTTCAGCTACTCTTTTTTTTATTGCAGTTGATGTTTTTTTCTCATCTACTAATAATAATATCTCTCTAAATGTAATTGCTCCCCAATTTTCCATGGCTCCTGATCCAAAATCTGGAATCGCTATTAAGTCTAGTTTTTCTAAAGGGTATTTTATTTCAGAATATTCTTCAAAATATTCTAAATATTTTTTAGTATGTTCTATCGCAAATTTTGAGTTTTTGCCTTTACCAGGAGTTGTAACTACTCTCAATTTTATTCCATTGTATGAATCATCTACAAATTCAAAATTTCCTATTCCAATATATAGGAGATATGTGGACATCTTAGGAGTTGTTTTGAATTTTACTAATTTTTTACCACTGTCTATTTTTTCAAATTCTGGAAGTGTGTTGCTTATTG
>CAYNAC010000086.1:0-2823 GCA_964395155.1 Candidatus Woesearchaeota archaeon | reverse complement strand
TGATATTAATTGTCTTATTGCAGGAATTAATCTGCCACTGAACGTTGTAATGCTTCCATGATTTTTAAAATAGTCGTCCGCTTTTTTGAGAGATTCTTCTTTTAGAAGCATAAATTTACCATATTTTTTAACCAAACCATTTATAATTTTTCTTCCGAAATGTAGACCAATATAATAATTTATTAAAGCACCTAAAATGCTTCCTAAAATTGCAAAGAATAAAACTACTAAAAATGACATTTCTCCTCTTGAAACTAAAACTCCTGCAGGAGGTAGAACTAATTCGCTTGGAAAGGGAATGAATGAACTCTCTATAAGCATTCCAATAAAGACTCCGAAATATCCTAGATGAGAGATTAGGGAAATTAAGTGTTCTATAATGTTTGAAAATAAAGTCATTTTAACCTTTTTACATAGTTTATTATTGTTTTTATATCTGTATATACTGGGACTGATTTTATTTTAAATAAATGCACATTAGAAAACCATAACAAGGCAACTAAAATGGTGCTCCCGAAGTACCATGAGAACGTATGGTATAAATTAAATATCTCTTGATTGTTATTCACATAAAGCATTGCAAATAAAAATATTCTTAGAATATTTAAAATTAAAAACAAAATCAATAAAAAAGATACACTTTTTAATCTTTTTTTAGAATCCATCGGAGTTGTTAAATTAAGAATTAATAAAAGATAATATGCAGAAGAGGCGATGCAGGCAGGGATAATATTTGCATAATAATCTTTAAAGAAAATTGTTGTCTTAGTGCAAGCGATTTTTTGAAAAAAATTATTTGAGTTTGAAAGTGTCTCGCATAATGCAGTGGTTTGACCTGAGAGTAAAGTTGCATCATAAAATTGGTTTATTAAAAAAAATACTGGATATATAGTAATTGGAGTAGAGATAAGATAAAAAATAAATAAATTACCTAAACCTAAAATTAAAAGAAATAAGTATCTTAAATAAATTAAATTAATCGATTTATTTTTCATCGAAGTTTAAATATTTCTAGATTAAAAAAGATGCTTATTATCTTCTTGAAACTCTTACTGCTACAACAATTATTAATATTATTAATATAAGGTTGATTGCGCCTATAACCCATATTAGATAATTGCTTGAACCAAATAAGCTATTACTTGAAGAGGATAATTCTACTTCAACTTCTTGAATTTGAACTTTTCCACCCATTGCTACTTGAATATCAAAAGATTGTTTTCCAGATGAATCTTTGTTAACTAACATTTTGAAAGTTACTTCTTTTGATTCTCCTGCATCGACTGATATTGTTGCGTCAGATATGTCTGTTAAATCTGCCCATGAGGAATATCCTCTTGCGCTTAAACTATATGTTGCATCTTGGCTACCTGTATTTCTAATTGTTGCTACAATTACTAACTCCTTACCTGGTTTTGCAACCGACTCAAGTCTTGCGTCAATTTCTAAATTAGTTAGACCTCCACCTGAGCCTCCTAAATTCTCTGAACAACCTAAAACTTCAAAGCTTGCATCGAAAGAATCTTCTGATTCTTCTCTATAAACTCCGTTTCTATAGTCGTATTGAGTAATAAATTCAAGAATGTAATTACCATTTCTTGCTGTTGGAGGAACTTGGAAAGTAAAGTCCATTGTTTCATCGTCTCCACGATCTAAATCAGAAGTTATTTCTCTTGTCAAATCTATTCCCAAATCATTATTTCTAATTAGTATTCTAACTCTGTCTTGATCTTCTTTTCCAATGTTGAAAACGGTAAATTGACCAGCTACAGATTCACCACAAGTGACTTGAGAGTCTAGAGATATATCATCTACAATAACATATCTTCCTTCATCTGAAGCTTCTTCAACGTTTATAGATTGGAAGAAATTGCCAGATAAATCTGTTGAAGAATCTCTGCAGTCTCTTGATTCTCCTCTGTCATCGTCATAAACTTTGATTGCTAAATTATAATTTCCTTTCTTAAGATCTGCAGGAACTCTGAAGACCCATTTAACTGTTTCTTCATCGTCGTCATTAATGTTTATTTCGATTTCTTCGTTGTCGCTATCTGAATCTGCTAAAAAGATTAAGTCATCTGCTACGTTTTTTCCGTTTGAATCAAATAATCCTAATTCAACTATTGCATCTACATCGTCATCGTCGTTTCTGTTTTCAACTTCTACTTCAATTTCAATTTCGTCTAATAGTTCCCAGCTGTTATCGTCTCCTTCGCCGTTATTTTCCCAATTAATATCTACAATAGATAAGTTTCCAACTACTTCTCCTGCGCTACAGAATGTTTTCTTTACTTGGAAGGTTGTTGTAGCAACTTGAGTACCTGCATCTGCTTTAACAGAAATGGTATTAAGACCGAATTTAAGATTAGACAATGTTGAAAGAATTGCATCTACATTCCTTTGAGCACCTGCTGATAATGAGAAGGATGAAGGGTTGAAAGTAACTCCAAATAATGGATTTGATGTTTCAGACATAGATACTTGTAAAGAAGAACTGCCTGAGTTTGTTAGTACCAATGTTGCATTTTGCCCTATACTTATAGGATTTGATGGGCCAGATATTGTTAGGTTTGAAGATTGAATTGATGTTCCGTCTAACTTTACATTATCTATTCTACAAAATTCTGTTGTTGCATCTGTATCACATACAAATCTTATTTTAAAACTAGGATTGTTATTTGCTTGAGAGTTAAGAGTTATTGTTTCTGTTACAAATGAAGGATTTGTATTTGAATAGGATGCTACCTGAAAAAATGTTGAACCATCATAAGAAACTGATATCGACAAATTATCATCAGATTCGAAATCGCCTACTATTTGTCT
>CAYNAC010000085.1:0-2824 GCA_964395155.1 Candidatus Woesearchaeota archaeon | reverse complement strand
AAGAGTTATCAATCCTAAAAAAGCATTTGTCGTTATAAAATCAAAAAATAAATTTATTCCTGAAATGTCTATTAAAGGCAAAGGTAAATTGAAATCTATAGTTAATAAGTAAGATAATCCGTCGAGATTTGCGTATGGACTCTTATTTACGATTCCGCAATCTAAGTTGTTTCCAAATGTGCAAAACTTACTTGCAGAAGTTGAGAAATGTTCGTAGATTAGAAAAGTAGATATGAGCGCTCCAAGTATTAAAAATATACTCAACCACAACCTTTTTTTATTTCCCATTTTTTATTTCTTTACCTCTATCTCTAGCATGACTTCCGACAATCATTCCAGCACCGATTAACACTAAATTTTTAATTATATACTGGCCTTCAAGAGTCATGACAAATGGGAACTTTATATAAATTGCGTCAGGAAGTAAAATTAATGGAAGAAAAGTTCCTATCATTTGTAAACCCATCAAAAATAAACCAATTCTTACTAATGGTCTAAATAGAATGCAAACTCCTATAGCAACTTCCCATAAACCTAAGAGTGGAATAAACCATGAAGGATCTACGAAGTAGATTGTGTTTGTAACTAGTTCATCTGCCGAACTTAAACCTAATGGTTTTAGAGCGCCAAACCAAATAAATATAATGGCTAAAGAATATTTTAAAAAATAATATCCATGTCCTTTGAGCCAGTCAGTTACTCTTTTATCAAAATGGTCAATTTTACGATTCATCAAAACTCATTTAATGTAGATTAATTTTATTTTTATATCTTGTTATTCAATAAGTTTTTAATATAAGATTTATTTAGTTGTGTGATGAGGGTAAATTACCTAGTAGTTGGATTCTTACTTCTTGGCGTTGGAATTTTCTTGTCTGCCGTTGATTCTTCTAGTGTGACTGGATTTGTTTTTTTGAATAATTCGGATGGCACGGATATCAAATTTGCCGGTGCATATTTTATTTTTGCAGGATTTGTTTCTATATTTCTTTCAATAAATAAAAAAGTTAAGGGTCAAGCTGCAATGGAATTTTTGATGACTTATGGTTGGGCAATTTTATCGTCGCTGATAGCTTTGGGAGTTCTTTCTCTGTTTGGGATATTTAGCTCCGACTCACTTATAGGAAGTTCTGCAAGTATAGGAATTCCGTTTTATATGGATGCGTGGCGAATAACTGAATCTGAAATAGAACTTGGAATAAGAAATTCTGGACCGGAGGATTATATTATAAAACAAATAAGTGTTAGTTTGGATGATGGCTCGACTATATGTCATGTTTACCCTGATACTTTGCTAGAGTCTAATAAAAATGGAGAGTATGCAATTCCTTGTCTTTTGGAAGAGGGAGATTCTCTTAAGGGAGATATCGACTTAAAATACGTTAAAACAACTAGTCAACTTATTCAATCTGTGCAAGGAAAAATTAAAGATAAAGTTTATGCTGATTCTATTCCTCTAGAAACTTATTCTTTAACAATAAATATACTTGGTGAAGGTAGTGTAAGTTGTAATGGTGTTGATTGCGAGTCAAGTTATAACTCTGGAACTCCTGTAACTCTTGTTGCTACACCTTCTCCAAATTATGATTTTTCAGGATGGAATGGAGCAGGATGTAGTGGAACTGGCGAATGCATTGTTTTGATGGAATCTAATTTGGAAGTCACTGCAACATTTTCTTCTGAAGTAGTGCCTGTTTAAGTTAAAGTTGTGATTATTGGGATGAAAGATGTCTGATTGGAATTGTTAGAAAAAACAATGGAATATAATTATTTTGATTTACTTATTATTCGTAGCCTCTTCCGTGATACCTTCTATCAGAATCCTCTTGTGTTATTTCTCTTGGAAAATGATCTATGTAATGACTGGATCTTGGACGTAATGATCTAGCACTCACCGAAGGTAATTCTTTTTGTATAGGTGCTTCTCTACGTTTAATTTTAATTTCTCTTATTATTTCTCTTAGTTCTTCAAAGTCCATAAAAAAGTTATAAAAATTGGGTTTAAAAATTATTTGTTTTTGTGGGACGCCCGTCCCGAGCTTTCTGGAAAAATCTGACACTCTGATAATATTAATTTATTCTAATATGTTTTATACGTCGTAGTATTTATATTTTTTGGTTTTGGGTTTTTCTCGACGAGGAATTAATTTAAAATGAATTTTTTAATTTGTATATATTTTTTGCACTAAAAAATTTGTGCTTAAAAGATACCTTAAGAATTTAAAGATTTTAGAAATCTTAACTGTGCTTCTCTATATTCTTCAATATCTTCATCGAAAGGCCTAAACTTTTCAATTAATTTAATAACTTCTTTAACTTCCATAAATTTCTCTCCTTGCCATGAATCTTCTTCATTTAATTCTTCTTTGGATTCTGAAGCTTTTCCTTTAAAGAAGTGCATTTCATCTCCTTGAAATTTTTCGTAACGAGCTTTTTGCTTATCTGTTTTAGCCCAATCTGGACTCCAAACTATTTTCAAAACACCAATTTTTACTATATCTTCGACAATAACTCCAGTTTCTTCTTTTGTTTCACGAATCATTGCATCCTCTAAAATCTCTCCAGAATCCGCACCACCTCCAGGAAACATAATAAATTCTTTGCCACTATCTTTGGCAAGAATCTTTCCTTCTTCGTTTAAGAAGTATCCTTCGCAATTTTTTCTAAAAGGTAGTGAGTTTCTTTTATTCATTTTTTAAGTTATTATTTGAAATTTAGAATAATAATATTTAAATATTAGCGAACCTTTAATTTTTCTGATGCAGAGAAGCGATTATTCTAGGCTTGAAGGTGCAATTGATGGATTGGATTTGGATTGTATAAA
>CAYNAC010000084.1:0-2960 GCA_964395155.1 Candidatus Woesearchaeota archaeon | reverse complement strand
AGATAGCCAATTTTTTCGAGTTCAGAAATACGATTCCATGACTTCCAGAGAAAAATGCTCATACCGAGAAGTACAATGGGGATAACAAATGAGATACCAGGTAGGGGCGTGCCGAAGGCAACGCCAGTATTTTTTACATGCGTGATTTTGAGAATATTTCCAATCACAGAAAAATCTGGATCAGCAATATTGACCCAGTATTTTGTGAGGATATCGGTAAAAATTATTGAAAAGAGGAGAATGAGTTTATTCATGTTATTTTTTCTTTAACATTTCTTCAAAATCTTCAAAAGAATTGAAACAGTTAGAAGGAGATAGTCATAAAATTATTGCCATTAATTGTTCAGTTAATCTAATAAAGGTTTCTATTTCTTTATAGTCTACATGATCTGTTTTTCTTCAGAAGTGAATAAGTCTA
Source organism: Candidatus Woesearchaeota archaeon (assembly GCA_964395155.1). GTDB lineage: Archaea > Nanobdellota > Nanobdellia > Pacearchaeales > GW2011-AR1 > SICU01. The sequence continues at coordinate 2,542 of CAYNAC010000084.1, read as the reverse complement.
TTTCTCGTTTTTGTGATCCTTTTAATATTTTTTCTAGCATCTTGATCTATTTCTCTCAAGAAGTATGTTCTTAATATAAATGATATTTTTTTATCTGCGCTCATTTGTTCGATTCATATTTCATCGAGCCATTCTCTATTTCTTATTGCAAATATGTGCTCCCAGATTGTCCAACACGATATAAAAGAACCTTCTAACGTTTGTCGTTGCATCGCAGATCGAAACAGAAATATAAAATATCATCCTTCATATTCTTTTTCCCATTCATAGCTACTAATTGTATCCAATACTTTATTTATTCATTTCTCAAAGCCAACGTCTATATGGTTATAATCAAAAATTGGTATGCCTTGAATTTGCTCCCGTGTTTTAATTTCTCCCGTAAATTTATTTTGCCATCTTTCATCTACTGGAAGTGATAGTCTGAGTTGTCAACCAAAGCCATTATACCTATGATCCTCCATAATTGCTAATATTGGTCACTCAGGTGGCTCTTCTTTAAATATGCTTATACCGTTAAAAAGACTCAAAATAAGAAGTATATCATCTAACTGTGTAGCTTTTTTGTTTTGCCATTCCAGCTTACATTTTTTTTCTTTTTTTGGTGGTAACTCAACATAAGCAGTTATTTGGTGGCTACCAGTTTGAATTTTAGTAGAAAATTCACCTCAGCTAGAATTATGCAAATGCATCATTCCGCCAAATGCCTCTTTATAATTTTCGACACGTTTAAAGATATAATCTCACAGTTTTAACTCATTAATGTAATCAGGGAAAACAAAATTGTATATTTTAATTTGTCTCATATTGCGTTTATTTTTTGAAGTGCTCTTTTAATTTAACTTGTATTTTTGATAATTCCTTTTCTGCACTCTTCTGAAAATGTATAGATTCAACATTTAGGTTTATAGCTTTATTAAAATTTTCAATTGCGCCCTTGTAATCTCATTTTCTTTCTAAACAAATAGCGTAATACCAATAATCAGCATTACAAATTAGATTATTTTTTAATCTTTCATTAAATAGATCTATACATTCTTCAAGTCCTACTTTGCTTAATAATATAGGATATGCCCAACTCTTTTCAGAATAATCTCTATCTTTTTCTAGACGTTCCGTATCTGTTACAAATAATCTACCTATTTTTTGTAAACTAAGATTCCAATACCAAAAATCTTCTTTGCTGAGCTCAACAGGTTTTTTTATATACTTTGTAGGACCGTAAAGTATATATGCTTCCTTTTCTTTTGGATCTTCTGGTTCGGGTGCTTCAATTCCATTTTTCATTTCTACACATAAATCTATACATTCATTGTATAAACCCGCTAAATACATAAGCCGTGGCGTATTTACTAATTGAAGATCTTTTAATCCTCGAACAGCAAGTGAATTTTCTTCTTTGAGGACTTGAACTGTTAGTTTTGTAATTTTTTGTAATTCTTTACCCATGTTCTATTTTTTTAGAGAAATTAACTCTTTCTTTTTCAGGTTTATATCTGATACAATTTTTTCTTTGAGTTCTCCGAGTAAATTTTTGTTTTGCTGCAAGTTTTCATGAAATACATACCATTCTGAGTTTTTAAGGTCTTCTAGCTCTTTTGCCTTGTTTTCAATGAGTTTGTTGAGTTTTTCGAGTCTATTTACGAGGTCTTCTAATCAATTCCTGAGAGTATCTCAGAGCGAATCAGTCTGGTCAAGGAGTCTCAATGCCTCCAAATCATTTTGTTCGTAGGCTTGATTGATTTTTTTCATTAAGGTATCATCTCCATTGTACATGTCAGGGTGGAACTTGAGAGCAAGTTTTTTATAGAGTTGTTTGAGCTCTTTTTGTTCCTCATCGCTAATTTTCTTTCGCTTTTCTATCTCATCCTCTTGTTCTTGGATTGCAGAATATTGTTTTTGTATTTTTTCTTGTTCTTTTCTCGTTCTCTCTCAGATAATCATCTCTGCTTCTTCACGAGAGAGTCATTTTTCTACGAGCTCTTCAATGGTCTTGAATTGAGAAATCTCTATTTCTATCTCATCGAGTTGGAGATAGAGACGACCTATTTCTGAATCGTATTTTTGTTTTAGTATTGATAGTTCGTTTTTGAGATTCTCTGTATCAGTTATTATCTCAGCAAGCTCTTTTTCTTTTATATTAATCTCTTTTTTTAATTCTTTCACTTCAAAACTTTCATCTATTTCTCAATGTTTAGTACTTTTAGTCATGAGCTAATTATATTAGCTTACTTTTTCTTTCCAAATACTTTCTTTTTCCCTGTATCACCTTCAGCAAGTTTTTTCATGATGATCTCATTACAGATTGCTTCGTCGAGAGCAGATGGGTCATCTTTATATTTCTTTGGAAGAGGGAAGTTGTCTTTTCCTTGTTTGATATAGGGGCCAAATTTTCCTCGTAAGACCTGAATATCTCCAAATGTTGCTATGACATTGCCTGTACCAGATTTCTTTGCTTCAATCATCTCAAGCGCCTGTTCGAGAGTAATATTGTAGACTGTATATGGGGCATCAGCAGGGATAGAAACGTAAGTTTTTTCGA
>CAYNAC010000083.1:0-3017 GCA_964395155.1 Candidatus Woesearchaeota archaeon | reverse complement strand
GGAAATATCAGAGCAAGTAGTTTCTGAAAAACTTTCAGACGTTAGGAAAAAATTAGAAAAAATATCCTCATTCAAAACAGAATTAGAATCTAAAACTGAAATGTTAGAAGAAAGATTAAAAAGAATAGAACAAATAATAGATAACTTACAATCATCTGTTTTGAAAAAAGTTGGAGACTATGTAGTTAACGTCGAAGACATAAAAACAGAATTAATTGAAACACAAAAAACTTTTGCAAAAGTCTTAGGTAGTAAACATCACAAAGAACATAAAAGATAATTAAGATAATCTTAAACGATTTATTTTCCCCACTTTCTCACAAGCATCCAAGTAGTAAATGCTGCAACACCAATTAATAAAAAGAAACCTTTAACTCTAGGAGAATAAAGCCAGCTAAAAAATCCAACTAATCCAGGGTCTCCAGCCGAAACATTTCATAAGTTGCAGTGGGCCAATAAGGAGCTAAAGAATTAGAGAAAACCTTTATCCCTGAAACCAAAAAAACCAGTATTAATAAAACTACAAAAATCCATGCAACTCCCTTTCCCATAACTGCATCAGTCTTACCCATAAACCCTACCAAAGCCATTATCAAGAATAAAGCAATAAGCAAAACCGCAAACCAAGGAATCACATTTAAAACAAGTTGTCTAACACTACCTGCAGTAATAAAAATTGTAGCTATGACAAAAGAAACAAAAATATTCATAGGAGGTTTCTCGCTAAGAATCTTCGTCTTTGTAAGCAACGCAAACATGATTCCAAAAACTGCTAAAAATGCTAGTACGGGAGCAAAATAAACGAAACTTGTTAAATCAGCAACCATTTATCTCCTTCATTTACGTGGTTTAGGAACTTCATTATAATGATACATTTGATTTTCTAAGCTTTTTTCACTAGCATCTTTTCCGTCATGAAAGAATGGGAAAATCACAGCAAGTAAAATTGCTATCCAAACCATAGAAACCCAATTGGTCTGCCACCATACAGAACCAAACCAAGCAAAACTATTCAAAGTTACAATAACTACAATTAAACCTACAATTAATCCTCCCCAAAAGAAAGTAGGCATCCAGTCTCTAATGTTCCCTTTCTGCATAAACAAACCAGCCATAATTAAAACAACAATCAAAACAGCGATGCCAATTCCAAGCCCAGGAAGAAGCAGAGCGAAAAAGTCAGAAACTATTTGTAGTCTCATCGACATCAAAGCAATAGTCGCAGCAACAATAGAGTTAACTCCTTTCTTTTGACCTAAAACTTCTGATTTAGTAAGTATTCCAAAAATTATTGCAAAAATCAAAAGAACAGGTAAAAGAAAATCAAAGACTCCAGAAGTCTCCCACTGCGCATATAAATCATACAAAGAAAAAAACTGCGCAAAAACTCCAGCACTTATCATCTCGTTAAAATAACAACTTTATTTAAATATGTTTCTAAAATAAAGGTCTTGCACATAAATGCAAATTAGGATTAAAGTCTTACTTGTTTTGTTAAATATTATATTTTAATGATGAACTATTTTAAGCTTAAACTTTGTTTATGTGTAAAACCTAAATCTAAATAAAATTTCTAAAAACAAACCAGTTTTTACCCAAAAACCTAAAAAATCAGAAACTATCAAATCCAGAGGTCATCATTGAACCTCCAGAAGAACTACCTTGAGAACCAGTACCCAAATTAGAAGAAGATGAAGAACCCATATCTATAGAATCACTCTTTGAAGGAATGGAACTTCCTGTGATTACAAAAACATCTCCAATTGCCTTAACAAACTGATGAGGAATAATCACACCTCTAGCTCCACCCAAAGAACTTATAAAACTTCCATTAACTCTAATTTTCCAACCATCTATCTTGTTATCCATTAAATTAACATCCTCTACCTGTCCAAAATATTCTCCATCGGCAGTGTAAACGTGCTTGTTCATCACTTCAGAAACTTTTTTTATTTTAAGCATGTCCAAAAGTACTTCATGGCCTATTTATACTTTACGCTCTACAAATAAACATATCCCACAATACAATTAAACAATATTCAAAACAAATTAAAAATTTAACTTTAAAAAATAGTTTTTTAGCAATCCTAATTAAACAAATAACTTTATATGTAAATAAATCTGCAAATAAACAATAATAAGATGAAAGAAAAAGAAATATTTCAGATAATAATTGCAATAGCAGTCCTAGGATTCGTTTCAGGATTTGTTGAATTGATAAATGGAGATATCAAAACCTTTTCGATGATATTAGGATTTGGAGGAATAGTAATAGCATTAAATATTTTAGCAAAAAAAATAATGGCATCAAGACTTGATGCGGATGTAGAACATGAAGTCTGGAAAATGCAAAGATTTTGGTTTAATCCTTCAGATAAATTAAACAAAAGCATAATGGCTGGAGCAATTATCCCTCTATTTGTTACAATAATAACACTAGGAAGCATAAAATTAATGACCTTACTAACTTATGAAACAAGAGCTTTGAAAAGAAGAGCTACAAAAAGATTTGGACCTTATAGTTTTACAGAAATGACTGATTATCACAACGCTTTAGTCGGTTCTGCTGGAATAATTGCAGTCTTGTTAATCACTTTTATAACCTACTGGTTACCTTCGGATAACTGGGTAATAATGGGAAGAATAGCAACTTTCTACGCTTTCTTTAATATGATTCCATTTTCAAAACTTGATGGTTCACAAATTTATTTTGGTTCAAGAGTATTATGGGCAGTATTAGCAACGATAACCTTGGTCTTTATGACATACGCAATGCTTTTAGTCTAAACCATAAAAGTTTATTATCCTTAGTTTATTAAAAATTAGTGGACGAGTTAAAAAATATTTCACCTAGAGATTATCAAAAATCTATAGTTCAAACAGCAATAGATTATAACACATTAGTGGTTTTACCAACAGGAATAGGAAAAACTTTAATTGCTTTAATGCTTTCAGTAGATAGAATAAAAAAATTTCCAGGGAAAAAAATTTTAATTCTTGCTCCAACAAAACCTCTA
>CAYNAC010000082.1:0-3031 GCA_964395155.1 Candidatus Woesearchaeota archaeon | reverse complement strand
ATGTTGATATGCTTAATCCGGATACTAAAGAATTTGGAGAAATAAAAACAGGCAAGCAATGGTCAGTTTCAGATTTTGCAAGATCGCCACAGCTTAAAATTTATGCACTAGGACTTAAAGATTATAAGAAAATGTGGTTAGTTAATACGCCTAAAGATGAAATGTTATGGATGCCACAAACTATTAAAATTTATAACAAAGAGATTACAGAGGCAGATAAAATACAGGCTATGGATTTTATAATGCGAGGGATTGTGATTATTGAGGATATAAAAAATGCAGTAGCACTTGAAATGCAGAATAAAAAGGAAAAGGGATATATAGGCAGATCAAGGTATTGCTTCTACAAATCATGTGAATGGTGTGAACCACAAGAGATATGATACGTATGTTAAAAGTAGAAAGTTTATCAGTCCCCAATAAATTTTATATTGTACGTTTAATAAATAACAAATTTTTATGCAATTGTGCTTATTTTTTAATGCGTGGTAGAATTAAGAAAACGTGCAAACATATTGAAAAAGCTAAAGAAAACACCGAAGCTAAAAAGAGCATTATTAATACTGCTCATAGGAGTAGAGGTAAATTTGGTAGTGCAGATAGTAAGAATAACTATAATAAATTACTTAGCGATTTTAAATTTTGAGTACGCAGTAGCCTTAATAGAAATACAAAAACTTAAAAGCAAAAATACTTTATTATACGAACAGGTTTTAAAAGAAACTAGTTTAAAAACAATAGAAAAAAAAGCAAAAGATATGGGTTTTATTAAAGCTACATATTTTTATGTCAGTAATTAAACAGACACCTAATCTATCTATATTTAACGGATCATTCCCTAAGCCGTTAGCAAAAGAAAAAAAAGCAAGAAAACCTCTTGGTATTGGCAAAAAAACAAAACAATGGAATGAGGGACGAGCAAAATTAAAGCAGATATTTCGTGAGAATGGTATAGTTGAATGCGAGGTACACTTTGAAAAATGCAAAGTAAAAAACTATCTAGGCTTTGCTCATGTTAGAAGAAGGGTTAAATTAGCTACAGAGGAAATAATTGATCCGCATTTTGTAATTCTTGCTTGTCAAAGCTGTCATTATATACTAGATTTTGGTATGCAACGTGTAAATGCTGAAATGTTTATGAATAGAATAGTAGCCTCAAGGGGATGGTAAGGTAAAAAGAGCATGATTTTGCTATTGACACAGTAATTTAAAACTGTTACATTTATTAGGTGAGTAAGATTATTCCCTCAAAAAACTACGTTATATTAAGACCTAAAGAAGAAAAAACCCCATCCGGGCTTGACGTTGTAAAACATGACAAGGATATGCCACAAATAGGGACGGTTTATAAAATAGGGAAAGGAAAATTGCCTTTATCTATGAAGGTTGGAGATACCGCAATTTATCAAAAGTATATGACTAATAAGACCTTTATTGCACAATTAGGCGAGGAGTTTGACTTCATAAAATTCGAAAATATCGTTGCTGTAATACCTGAGAAGAAAACTAAATGAAAGATGAAATATTATTCCCTGTTAAGTGCAGTAAATGCGGACACAATAGATGGCGAACGCTTGAAAAACGCTTTAGATATATCTGTAGAAATTGCAACCATGTAAGAGATAAGAGAAATAAGAAAAAATGAAAAAAATACTGATAGGCGAAGAAGCCAGAATAAAATTACTTGAGGGCTGTAAGGTGATGGCCGATACAGTTGGCGTTACCTATTCACCTAAGGGCAGAAATGTAACACTTGGCAGAACATGGGGATTGCCTCTTGTCGTTCACGATGGCGTTACTGTTGCAAAAGAGGTTGAGGTGGAGGATGAATTTACAGAGCTAGGGATTGATCTTATCCGTGAATCAGCGACAAAACAAGTATCAGATGTAGGAGATGGCACAACTCTAACTACCATACTCGCCTACTCTATTGTTAAGCGTGGTATGGATTTATTATCCAGAGGAACAAATCCAATGGTACTTAGAAAACAGGTTGAAAAAACACTGCCTACACTTATTGCTAAAATTAAAGACTTATCACAGCCTGTTAAAACAGATGAACAGATACGGCATATCGCCTATGTTTCCTCATCAGATGATGAGATAGCCGATGCAGTATCACAAGCTGTAAAAAAGGTGGGTGAAAGCGGTCTTATAACCCCTGAAATATCTACTAAAGATACAATCACAGTTAACTTCACCGAGGGGTTAGAGCTTGATAAGGGATGGGGCAATCATTTTGTATTTGTTACAAACCCTGATCGTATGGAGGCGGTAATTGAAGATGCGTCTGTGTTAATACTTAACAGAAAAGCAACTTTAGTTAATGAAATGCAAAATTTACTTGAGGCGGTAATTGCTAACGGATCAAAAAACATTTTAATAATTGGTGAGGTTGCCGGAGATGCTTTGGAGATGGTTGCAAGAAATAAATGGAAAGGAAATCTGCAAGCTCTAGTTGTAGCACCGCCCTCATATGGGGACACCAGAAAAGATGTCTTAGATGATATAGCAATAGTAACTGGTGCAACTGTAGTAACAGATGAGGTAAACATGACTAAAGAAAACTTTGCCCGGTCTTTTGATAAACGCTGGATCGGTACTATAAAAATGGCGATTGCCCGGAAAAACACAACTAACCTTATTAAATATGAGGAGTCAGATTTCAAATCGATTGATGCTAAGAAAGCAATTAGCGAGCGAAATAAGAGAATTACAGAACGCATAGAATCGCTTAAAAAATACAGAGAGGTTGCAGAATCAAGTTATGAAAAAGAGAAGATTACAGAGCGCATTGCAAAACTAACAACTGGTGTTGCAGTTATAAAAGTAGGTGCTAAAACAGATACGGATGCTAGGGAAAAGTTAGAACGGGTTAAGGATGCTGTGCCTGCGTGTCAGGCTGCAGTTTCAGAGGGGATAGTTTTAGGCGGTGCAGTATCATTACTTCATGCAGCAAGGGCTATTAAGAAATCAGTTATGAATCAGGGCGAATATCTATTATATGAAGCATTACATGATCCGATTATTA
>CAYNAC010000081.1:0-3060 GCA_964395155.1 Candidatus Woesearchaeota archaeon | reverse complement strand
GGGGATTTTTTATTGTGAAAAGTGGGGAATGGATATAATCTCATTCAATGGCTCACCTCTTCTCCAAAATAGTCCTCACAGATGCACTGAAAGAAATCTCTCTAGTCGACATAGAGAATAAAATTGCAATTCTCAATGAATGGAATGAAATGTATCGAAAGTGAGAATTGCAAAAGAAAAAAGAAACAGCATTTGAAGCGACATATTCTGAAAAACTCTTCTGAACTATTCTTGGGTATAGTGATGTGAGAGGTGGAATATATACTCGCGAGAAACACCCAAAAAATGCTTCCAATGGTCAAACTTGTGATATCGGTCTCGGATATTATTCGAGTGAAAAAAATGAAACACAAGCCGTTGTCGAACTCAAAGACGCATGAACATCGATTGACCGACCACAACAACGAGAAGGAAATATGACACCGATTCAACAAGGATTCAAATATAAACCACTCTATAATTCTCGTTGGGTTATCGTGAGTAATTACTATGAGATTCGTCTCTATCGTGACACCTACCAAGACTATGAAGTGTGGACACTTGCTGACCTCGTGAATCCTCTTAATGATTATGAGAAATTTCGTATTTTTTATTTTCTCCTCAGAGCAGAATCACTCATAGCTGAAACAGGCGAAAGCGAGACGGAAAAACTTCTTGCAAAAGTTCGTATTGAGCAAGAAACAATTACTAAAAAATTCTACAAAGAATATTCAGGACTTCGAGAAGAGCTCATGCGAGATATATGGAAAAATAATCCAACACTTCGCAATGAATCTGTCGTGACTATCACTCAGAGAATCATCGACAGAATAGTCTTCGTACACTTCTGTGAAGATAGATGACTTCTCCCGCAAAATAAGCTCGCAGAAAATCTCACAAGAGCGAAAGAAATCGACCTCACACCATGGGAAGTCCTCATGCTCTATTTCCGATGAATCGACAAAGGAAGCGAAAAATTGGGTATTCCTGATGGCTACAATGGCGGACTCTTCCGTGACGATGATGACGCTATAAAAAACCTCAAAGTCTCTGATGGTGTTATCACAAAGTTTATCGAACTTGGTCGCTATGATTTCTCTGATGAAGGCGGACAACTCTCAGTTGAGATTCTCGGGCACATTTTCGAGCAAAGTATCTCTGACCTCGAAAGCATTCGTGAGAAAATCAAAAATCCTGGCGGTGGATCCGATGAGAAAAAAGTCTCCAAGCGCAAGAAAGATGGTATATTTTATACGCCTGCCTATATCGTCGATTATATCGTCCGAAACAGTCTCGGAAAGTACCTCGAAGAACACGAAGAACGAATCAAGGAACAATACAAACTCAAGTGAGATATCACTGAGAAAAACTACCGCAAGAGAGAAATCGAAGCGTACACTGAATATCAGAAAATCCTCCACACCGTGAAAGTCCTCGACCCTGCGTGTGGCTCTGGTGCATTTCTCGTGCGAGTGTTTGATTTTCTCCTCGAAGAAAATAAACGTGTCGCAAATATCCTTACCGAATGAGCACAATCTGACCTCTTCCAGAGTGAGATGTACTTCCGAGAAATCCTCAAAAACAATATCTACGGTGTCGACCTCAATGAAGAATCTGTAGAGATCACAAAGCTCTCTCTCTGGCTCAAATCAGCCGTACGAGGGAAAAAACTTGAAACACTCGATAACAATATCAAGTGTGGAAACTCTCTCATAGATGATCCAGCATTTGCAGGCAATAAAGCGTTTAATTGGAATACAGAATTTGCTGACATTATAGCCAATGGGGGATTTGATGTGGTAGTGGGGAATCCACCGTATGTCAGAGCAGAGAGTTTTTTAGATATAAAAGAATATCTAAGCAATACCTATCAAGTTTTTGATGGTAATGCTGACTTGTATTCTTATTTTTACGAAAAATGATTATCAATTTTAAAAAAAGATGGTTTTTTCTCGGTAATTACGCCAAATAAATGGATTCAATCTAATTACGGAAGAAATCTTCGTAATCTTATAGGGTCTTATAAAATATTAGAAATTATTGATTTTGGGGAGCTTCCTGTGTTTGAAGATGCGGGAACTTTCCCTCTCATTATCACGATACAAAAAAATCCTAATATAAATATTTTTGTTTATAAAGAAATTTTAGATATTGATCAAGCTAAACAGATTGAATCATTTAAGACATCTATTTTAATTAATCAAATTCTACTTAACGATAATTGGATTTTAAAAAATGAAGAAATATCAAAATTAATTTTAAAGTTAGAAAAATCTCACCCCAACCTAGGAGACACTTTTAATAACAAATTTCTTGCAGGTATTAAAACAGGAGCAAATGGCCTATTTATATATTCTTTAAGTGATGTTGAAAAAATAACTAAGGGTGATCATAAAGAATTAGAATTATTTAGGCCAATCATATTTGGGCAAGATTTTGATAAATATATAATTACAGAAAGTCAGTTAAATTATTTATTCTTCCCTTATATTTATAAAGATGGTGAGAATAAAATAGTTGATTTATCTTTATATCAAAACACTTACAACTATCTTAAGACGTTTGAATCTGATTTTTCTAAAAGAGCTATAATAAAAGAAGGAGTGGTGAAAAAGACTCATGTTTGGTATGAGCTTCAACAAATAAATAAATACTTTAATTATAGTGACCCCAAAATTATTTACCCTGATATTGCTAAAGAAAATCGATTTATACTTGATTCCTCGTGAGCAGTTCCTGATATGACTTGTTTTTTTCTCCCGAACTGAAGTAAAGGCTATTTGCCACTGTTAAATTCTTCTTTTTTTAAATTCCTTGCGTCTAATTATTGTCCAATTTTAGGTAATGTTAAAACTGGGGGAAGAATTAGATATAAATCAAGCTACTTAGCAAAAATACCATTTCCTATTTTAAGTAGTGCCGCTCTATTGAAAACTGAAAAAATGGCCAGCATTATGATTGATTTACATAAAGAAGTGGCGAACATTGGTTCCAATTTTCTGAAAAATATTCAAGCAAAATTTAGCGTCTCAAAAATCACACGCAAGCTCGAAAAATGGTGGGAGTTGGATTTTGCAGAGT
>CAYNAC010000080.1:0-3103 GCA_964395155.1 Candidatus Woesearchaeota archaeon | reverse complement strand
AAGTCTTTAATCTAAACCTATGTTTTTTAGGATTTTTTCTTTTTTAAACGACTCTAAATCTTCGTATTTTTGACCGGTTCCTAGAAAATAAATAGGTTTTTTTGTCATATATGAAACTGACATGGCAGTTCCACCTTTTTCATCAATATCTGATTTGCTTAAAATTATTCCGTCTATTCCAAGTGCTTCGTTGAAAGTTTTTATTTGCTCAATCATATCATTTCCTGCAGTGGACTCTCCAACGAATATTTTTTTATCTGGTTTTATTACTCTAATTAATTTTTCCATTTGTTTTATTAAATTTTCTTTAGTGTACATTCTTCCTGCTGTGTCTATTAATACGCATTTGATTCTGTTCTTTTCTGCATAATTTTTTGCCTCGAATGCTACTGAAGTAGGATCTGAAGAATATTCGCTTTTTATTATCGGAACATTAAGCTTATTTGCATGTATCTCTAATTGTTCTATTGCCGCCGCTCTAAATGTGTCTGCAGCCGCTAAAACGCAAGAAATATTATTTTTCTTTAGTAGACTAGCTAACTTTGCGATAGATGTGGTTTTTCCAGTTCCATTTATTCCAAAAAATAATATTGTGAATGTGTCTGATTTATTCTTTATTTCTTCTATCAAATTAGGAGAATCTATTAAAATATCAGATATTGCTAATTTTATTGATTCTATTACTTTATTTTCTATTTCTTTACTTTTTACATCTTGACCAACTAACTTTTCAATTAAATTTGATTTTATTTTATCAACCACTTCTAAAGCTACATTATTTTCTAACAAAATTATCTCTAATTTTTCAAATATTTCTTCTACTTGTTCTTTTTGTATTTTTGATGAAGTAAATTTGCTTACTATTTTTGATAGAAATCCTTTTTCTTTTTGAATTTCTTCTTCTTTAATTTCAGATTCTATTTCATTTTCAGTTACTTCTGCATTAAGTTTTTCTATTTCTTCTTTTTTTGAAATTTTAGATTTTTTTTCTTTAACTTTTTTAACTTTTTTTTTCTTGATTTTTTCTTTAGATACTTCTTTTTCGGGTTTTCCAAAAAATGATTTTAATTTATCTTTTAATAGTTTAAACATATTAATTTTACTGGCGAGAAGGTTTATAAGTTTTTTACATCTAGAACTTATATGAAAGGTTTGTTTGTAGTTTTGGATGGAGTTTCTGATGAGCCCTGTTATAGGCTGAAAGATAAAACTCCTTTAGAGTACGCAAAAACTCCTAATTTAGATTTTTTCGCTTCTAAATCAAAGATTTATAATTGTTTTCCGATTGCAGAGGGAATAGCTCCGCAATCTTCTAGCGGTTTAATTTCACTTTTTGGTTTTGATTTTAGAGATTATCCAAGAGGAGTGCTTGAAGCAATTGGGGCAGGTATAAAATTGAATGAAGGAGATTTAGTTTTAAGGTGTAATTTTTCAACTATAGAAAATTTAAACACTATGAAAATTATAGATAGAAGAGTTGGTAGAACTTTGACTAATTCAGAGGCGATTCAATTAGCACAAGACATTAACTCAAAAATTAAGCTGCCTTACAAGTTTGAATTAATTCCGACTTTAGGGCATAGAGCAGTTTTAGTTTTTAGAGGTGTTTTTTCGAGTAACATAACTAATGTAGACCCATATTACGAGTCAGGGTTATCTGTTGAATCTGCTAGTGATATTGTTGAATTTTCTAAGTCTAACGATGATGGGAATAAATCTAAATTGAGTGCAGATTTATTGAATTCTTTTATTAAGAAAAGTTATGTTCTTCTTGAAAATCATCCAATAAACATTTTACGTAAGAAAAAGGGTTTTTTCCCTGCTAACTTTATTTTATGTCGTGATGCTGGGACTAAGTCTTTAGATTTTAAAAAATTAAATGGTTCTTGGATGGGTTTTGGATATACTCCTTTAGAAATAGGAATTATAAAATCTCTAAATATGAAATTGTCTTCTTTTAATGTAGAGTCTATGAACGACCATGATTTCTATGAACATGCTGAAAGTACTTTAAGGACTGCTATTGGAAAATCTATTAAAATGATAGGGGATAATTTGGACTCAATAGATTATTTTTATATCCACTTTAAAGAAACTGACTTACCTGGGCATGACAATAAACCAATGCAGAAAGTTAAATTTATTGAAATGATAGATGAATTGTTTTTTAAATATTTGAAAGAGATTAAGAGAGATTTTAGGATGCTAGTTACTTCAGATCATACTACTTCTTGTAGAGTTAAATCTCATACTTCAGACCCAGTTCCTGCTTTATTTTTTGATTCTAAGAACATTAGAAATGAAGATCATCGTTTTATAGAAATGGACTCTAGAAAAGAAATTTCTTTGAATGGAAGACAAATTTTAAGTAAAACTTTATTTTCTAAGTGACTATTCATTAAAGTTAGTTTTTACCTAAAGATAGAGTTTTCATTATAAGTTGGCTTTATATTTAACGTTATTAAAGCCATTATATTTATAAAATGCTTTTAATTTTTTAGTTTATGATTAAATATGAAGAACTTTATGAGATTTTGCGTCGTGAAAAAACAAATGACTCTTTACAAAAAATGCCTAGTGACTTTATGAAAAGTTTTTCTGAATTTATTCATGAAAGCAAAAGAGTAATTACAAATAATGGAGACTTTTTTTCAGATGAAATTATGAATCATAAAAAACAATATGAAAATTCAATGATTCTTTTTAAAGAATTAATGTTAAGGAGAAGAAAAAAATTGCTTAATTTAGTATTTATTGCGAACGAAACAAGTGTGATGAAAAAAGATTTTGAAAATATGCTTTCTTTTGAAAAGGATTTGTTTGATAATCTTCTAAGTTCTGTTGAGCAAACAGATAAACTCGTTTCAATGCTTTTATTGAATGGTCACAACGATTCAGATAAAATGAATGTTTTGATCACTGAAGATGTTGAATCATTTATAGACATGTCAGGGGATTTGATTGGCCCGTTTTCTAAAGGAGAAAATATTAATTTAGATAAGAGAGTAGCGGATATTCTTATTGGTTCTCAAAAAGCTGTTAGCGTTTAATTTTTTAATACTAGTTGAAATCTCCAACATTTATGTTGGAGTTAGTATTTTGG
>CAYNAC010000079.1:0-3103 GCA_964395155.1 Candidatus Woesearchaeota archaeon | reverse complement strand
CTTTCTTCTGTTTTTCTTTTAATTCTATTATTTCTTTATCATAATCTTCAATATTTTTTTCAACTAACTCGTAAATTCTATTAGGGTTTCTAATAGTTATTTGTCCAGAATTTGTGTTAATCAGAATTTCTGCGTTTTCTTTAGGAGTAATCAATGTGCTTTTTATCCTACTTCCATCATCTTCCAATATTATTCCTACATAAAATTCACCTTGTCCCCCTATTAAAGAGGTTTTAATATTATAATCAATATCTTTTTCAGTAATTGTTCCTACGTCTAATAATCTGTTTGAGTTTCTTTCTTTTATTTTTGCAACTACTTTATAAACCCCTTCTTTATCGCTAAATTTCATCTCTCTTTCTGGAGTTCCATCATTATCTAAATCCCATTGAGTTGGAACAAACAATGTTTTTCTTTCCAAATTTGCTTTTTTAGTAGATAGATTTTCAACTAAGAATGTTTCTCCTTTATCTGTTCCTGTTAGAGGGTACAAAACAAAGTTTGCTTGATTTGGCAGATTGTTGTTTTTATTTTCTACTAAGTATTCTTTACCGCCTAAAGCAACATAGTCTAAACTAATTCTTGTGTCTCTAGCTGAATTTGTACTTCCAACACCATGCCCAGAGGAATATCTGGATGTATCGAGATGGATAGCATTATCTTTTAGAACTACTGGTTCTGGCTGACTTGAGCATCCGCCAAACATAGCTGATGCGCCTAAAACTAATGAAGCTAATGTTTTTTTCATAATAATTTTAGAAAAAAAGAGTATTTAAGCCTTTCTATTGTAACCACTAAATAGTTAATCTATAATTTTGATTTTTTTACTAATTTTGTAATTGTTTAGCCTGAAAAACCTCTAAAAAAGTTATATAATCTTATTTAACTTGGGCTGTTTGTTTTGGCCCTTTGTTCTCTATTTCTTTTAATTTGAGTTTGTCTTCTATGCCTAGGCGGTCTATAAGTTCTTTGTAACGATTTCTAATTGTTACTTCTGTTATTCCTGCAACGTCTGCTACTTCTCTTTGAGTCTTTTTTTCGTCGTTTATTAGGGCTGAAACATAAAGAGCTGCTGCTGCAATTCCTGCTGGGCCTCTACCAGATGTTAATTCGGAAATATCTGCTTTTTTTAGGATTTTTATTGCTTCATTTTGAGCGTGTGGAGACAAATGAAGAATTGAAGAGAATCTTGAGATATAATCTTTTGGACTTGATGGTTTTACTTTTATCCCTAATTTTCTTATTATGAATCTATATGTTCTACCTATTTCTTTTCTTGGGACGTCTGAAGCGTTTGCTATTTCGTCTAGAGTTCTAGGGATGTTATATGAGCGACAGGCTGCATAA
Organism: Candidatus Woesearchaeota archaeon; assembly: GCA_964395155.1. Classification (GTDB taxonomy): domain Archaea; phylum Nanobdellota; class Nanobdellia; order Pacearchaeales; family GW2011-AR1; genus SICU01. The sequence goes on along the minus strand of CAYNAC010000079.1, from coordinate 1,756 downwards.
ATACAGGCCGCGATTACAGATTCCATTGAACGACCTCTTACTAGTCCTCTTTGTAAAACAAATTGATATACTCTTGACGCTTCGTCTCTTACAACTGAAGGTAGAGTGAGAAATGAGGAAACTCTTCTTAATTCTGCCATCGCAAGTCTTAAGTTTCTTTCAATAGAAGTTGAAACTCTTTCTTGCCATTTTTTCAATCTTAAGAATTTACGAGTTTGACCTGCTTCTAATTTATAGATATCTGAAATTTCTCCGATGTTTGTTGTTAGACCTTGGTCGAATTTTTGTCTTGAAATTGGCGCTCCGCCTCTTCCTTTCTTTTCAGATTTATCGAACTGGCCTCCAACGTCTTGACCAGTATCTACCATTTTGTCTTCTACAATAAGTCCGCAATCACCACAAATAATCTCTCCTTTCTGATCATCATGTGTAAGATTTATGCTATTGCACTCGGGACATCTTTTGACAAAACTCATGAAACGAAAACTTTATAAAGTAATATTTTGCTGGAGAGTATTTAAATGTTTGTATTGGTTGCTTTGCACAAATTAATCTTTATAGTCTTCTTTGTAAAATTCTAACCTTTCTGGTTCCATTAAACATTCAACTTCTAAATTTACAGGATCTACTTTTTTATGGTCTCTTGTTAATGCTCTAAGATATACTATGAGTCTATTTGCAGTTCTTATTGCTTCTTGACCGCTCATTCCTCTAAACATTTCGCTATAATCTCTGGTAGTTCTTTCAACTTTTTCTAAATCTTCTAACTCCAATTTACTTAATCTTTTTTGAGTGCCCACACGTCCTAATCCTACCTCCAAATGCATATAGTCTAGTATTCTTTCAATTGTTTCTATTTTATCTTCCATTTTATTCTATTAGAATTGCGTTAACTATGCCTTCTCTGCTCGGGCGGTTTGTTATTTTAGCTTTTCCCTTTGATGTTTCAATTATTGCTCCTTTGATTAATCTGTTTTGACGTGCAAGGAAAACGTTTTGAGGGGTTTGAAGAACGTTTTTAATTTCTGTTTTTTCAGTCTTTTTACCTGTAACTAGATTTACTTCGTTAGATTTTAACAAGATTGCCTTTTTATGGCCTCCCATTGTTCTAATTATTTTATTCTTTGTTTGACCTAGTGTCGTTTTATTTTCTTGGGATTGGTTTTCAAACCATCTTTTCTTTCTATTTCGATGATATTTTCCACCAGTTGTTTTTCTTCCAATATTCATGTATTGTTTTTCGAATGATTGTTTTTAAACTTTGCTAATTGAGATAATTTACTCAAAAACAAGTTTTTGTATTTGATGTTTCAAATGTATTGAAAATTAGAATAAAGTTTAATCTTAAAACATTTTATCATTTTTTTAATCTTTTAATCAACAACTAATACTATTATTATATTTGATGTTTCAAATGTATTGAAAATTAGAATAAAGTTTAAATAGTCTATTTATGCATAGTGATTAAATGGCAAACGTCATCGAAAGACCTCTGGACCTTTTGAATAATTCTAAAGGGAAGGAAGTTATTGTGCAGTTGAAGAACGACAGACAGTTCTCTGGAGTGTTAAAGGCATTTGATATTCATATCAATATTGTTCTTGATAATGCTAAGGAAATGTCTGACGGAGAATTAAAAAGAAATTATGGCCCTACTTTCTTGCGCGGGGATACAATTATATTTATTTCACCGGCTTAATTATTTACTTAGATAACTTACTTTATTTTTTATTAGTTTGAACTTTTTTATAATGAT
>CAYNAC010000078.1:0-3138 GCA_964395155.1 Candidatus Woesearchaeota archaeon | reverse complement strand
AAAAAATATTAATCTGCAAGTTATTTTACTTAACATCGTTCCCTATTTTTTTTATGTGTTCCTTGAGCAATTTTTCAATTAGTTTTGAATAATTAACACATTCTTTTTCAGCATAATCTTTCCAAGTTTTAAGTATCTTTTCATCTATAGTCACACTTAATACTTTTTTACCCATTATATTATTCCTATAATAAATAATATTTATATTATTTAGTATTTAAGGGTTATGATTCTTTACATAATTCAAAAACAATTTCTAAACTAAAATAACAAACTCTAAATTCCCAATATAACGAAATGTTGGAAATTCAGGATGGATAAAATTTATAGCACTTCCAAGATTAACATAAGGTTTATTCTCAAATTTATATAATAAACTAACCATATCATTTGAATAAATTGTAAAATTTCTAATCCTTGGTTGAATACTTAAAAATTTTTTCTGTCTAGATTTAATAAGATAATTAGATATTTTCCACTTTGTAGGATTTTCAACTATTCTATCAGTTTGTTCCAAATAAACTCCATTTCTCAAATAATTAATTCTCCAATGCGTATTAAAAGGAAGTTGAACGGAGACATCTAACGTTTCATTTGAAGATTTTAAAGTGCTGAATGTTAACGCAGCAGGAGCAGAATTTAAATTGAACTCTAATTGTTTTGCTCTTTTATTTCTTTTAACCATTAAGATTAGTAAATTAAGTGTTATTAAAATTATTATATTGTCCTAAAAATAATTAAAATTGGCAGAGAAGAAATACTTCAACTCTTTAGAGTTGGAGTTACAGATAACTTCAGTTAGTGAGTACTTCGATTCCCTTCAATAAAATGGGCGGAGAGGGTTTTCATACTCCGCAGTGAGTCTCCGAGCCTGTGAGGAGTGTCGAGCAAGAGAGGATGAAAATATTGTGCTTTCGATTCCCTTCATTAAGATGGGCGGAGAGGGAATCGAACCCCCGACACCACGAGCTTCAGTCGTGTGCTCTCCCACTGAGCTACCCGCCCTTTTCATTCTTTGCAAGCAAGCCTCCAAACCTGTGAGGAGTGTCGAGCAAGAGAGGATGAAAATCCTTCTAATAAAACAATAAAAAGAGCAGTTTTAAACCTTTTTGAAAAAATAAAGTGAGTCAGGCATAGGCCAGATTTTGTCGAAACCCGCTCAATCAAGAGCAGACGTTGCGTGCTAACATCTTTCTAAGCCCACGGCTTTGGTGGTTGCATCAGCGAAGACAGCCATTCGCACAAGTGCGAAAGTGAAATTCTGACGAATTTCCCGTTTCATCAAATCCTTCACTTCCAAGATTCCCTCAAGGTTCATTTCTCTGTGAAGGCTGTGTCGTTTCTGTTCTGGAGCTCTACCTCGCGACAGCTACTTTTTCAAGTAGTCGCTTTAGTCTACAAGAGTTAGAAAAACCATTTTTAGTTCTTTTGACTCTTAGAACTTTTCTTTCTAAGAAAAGTTGTAGTTTGATGTCCGGACCTTCCTCAGAACGAGAATTCATTAAAATTCTTACCAATTGAATGGCACGTTCCGGAGTTAGCTACCCGACTCACAAAAATAAACAAAAATAACTATATTTAAAACTATGTAAGTCTAAAATAAACAATGGAACTCGAATCAAGAAATAGAAAAATAAAGTCAAAATTAAAACAAGAATTAGCAAGAGCATATAGGCATAAACGTTCAATAGTCGGAATAATTTCAACCATTATAGCAATTGCAATTTATTTTTCAAAAGATTCTTCTTCAGTTTTACTAAGATATTCTACGTTCATAGGATTAATCGTTGGTTTCTATATTTTTGATCATTTATTTGACATTAGGTTTAAACCAAAACACTATTTTTTCATATTAATAATTGGCGTAGCAAGTTTAATGTTTAGTCCTCTTTATTTTGTATATCCTCAATATGACAAAATTCAACATTTTTTTATGCCCATTCTTCTTTGTTCAATAATTTTTTTCATGATTAATAAACTGCATATAGATCTAAAGTGGAAAATTACTTTTACAATATCTTCAATAATAGCCTTACTAGGAATATTTGAAATAGGAGAGTATGTTTTAGACCTATTATTTAATCTAAAATTACAAGGAGTTTATTTAAGAGACTTACAAGGTTTAGAAAAATTTCATTTGCTTCTTAATCCTCTAGATGATACAATGGTGGATTTGTCTTTCGGAATTTTAGGTTCTTCAATTTACGCCTTTTATGCATGGATAAAATATTCAAGAAGTAAATTCTAAAACTATTTAAAACATCAAATATTATAGAGTTAATGCCACAAAAAAGAGATGCCTACGAAGAAGAATTAGACATAGACCAAGATTCAAAATTCTCATTTGATAAAATGACTTGGTTTATAGGATTATTATTTATAATTTTAGCAGAATTATTCTTTTATTTTTTGAGTCTAAAGACAGAGGCATCGTTCGGACTAAAAGAAATAATATTTGCTTTTATGATAGGAGCAGTAACAACATTGTTTTTAATATGGGCAAGATTTATTATTTTTATAAATAAATATTTGGGCGCATTCATAGGTTTCACAGGCATCATTGCAATAACTTATTCTTTGAGTAGAAAATATCAAGGCACATACACGACGATATTTATGTCAATTGGAATAATTTTAGCATTATTTTATCTAATATTTTATTTTATCAAAGCTGGGAAAAAATAGTTATTTTCTAAATTGGTCTTCTAATTTGTAAACTTTGTTTTGTTGCACCAATAATTGATAAGCACAAAAGGCACTACCTAAAGACTCTCCAACAAAACTTCTTGATTTACGGCTCGAACTAGATATGCTTCCCAAACCAACACAAATAATTTCTAGAAACGGATTTTCACGTTCAATCTTTGGTAACTCAAACCGATTCAAATAATTAATCAAAGAACCATTCTCACAACTAGCTTTTTCAATACGCCTAATAATATTTATACTTTCACTTTTAGGGATAAAAGGTAATCCTGATTCAGTAAATTGTCCAGACTGGGCTAAAACCAAAGAATTATGCAACAATGAAACTGCAGAACCCTTTCCTAAACGATAGGTATCAGATGAATTTTCTCCAATAAAATCTTCAAGTGAGTGATATAAATTTTCTATAACTTGATGTATCATAAAAGTTAA
>CAYNAC010000077.1:0-3139 GCA_964395155.1 Candidatus Woesearchaeota archaeon | reverse complement strand
TCTGATAATTGTTTGATTTCTTTTGGATTAGTAGCTAATGATGTATCTACAAGTATAACCATTTTACCGTGAGTTCTCTCGACTATAGCTCTAGCCATAGCTCCTAACGTATCAAAAGTTTGAAAGGTGGCACCTGCCGCACGAGCCCTCTCTGAGAATTGTTCCATCATTGAAGCCATCTTTGTTCCTGCAATAATATGAATCGTTCTTAAAGCATTGGTTTGTGGTGGCAACTGTGCCAATTCTCTACGGTCTGGCTGAGATCATCCGCCAGATATTGGTAGAGCTGCAGATTGTCTTTTCATATTTATAATTTTGAAAATAAGTTATAGGGTATGATATTCATATACATCTTCAGTCAAGACATTATTCAATGTATAAGAATGATTATTATATAAACATTATAAATGGGTATCATATAAAAAAATAATTTCACAACCAGCGACGCTGGATGCATGGGGAAAGACAGTGAAGTTTCTCGAAGAGAATCTAAAATAGTCTCATCTAAAAAATCTCTCACGAAACCTGCCTACCGGTAGGCAGGGTGGGGGATTTATTTTTTTGAGTGATTCAAGGGGAGCATATTGTAGCTAAATAATCAGAGTCTTACAGTCTATGCGGAAACAGGGGACAAGCAATGTCATTTATATTTCAAAAAAATTATCTATTTCTTGTATAACTTTTTTAATTAATTCTCTTTTTTTATTTTTTAATTCAAAAGCTTCTTTGACCATTTTTGTGACGCTCTCTATAGAATCTTTATCAAGAATAGGTATTTCAAAATCTTTTAACCTTTCTTCTCTTAAATGGGGTAGGGTAGATGCGACAACTGTTCTTCTTATTGATGGGTAGAGACCTGTTTCTTTTAAGGATAAAATTAGAAAAAGATATTCAGGAGATATTCCATATTTTTTAGATTCTCATTTTAACCTTAATCTTGTAACTCATGAGCCAATCATTACCCGATCACCGCTTGTCATCATTCCAGTCATTCCAATTTTCCCGTCTTTGGTGAAAAGAACATCTCATATTTTAACATCTTGTTTTAGGTCTTCGTATATTTCCTTTGGAATATAATAGTCTGGAAATTGATCAACTTCATAATTTACCAGGTCAGAAGTTCTTATAAAAGGTATGTCAGTATCTTTTTTATCTAAATATTTATTATATGATTCACTTCATGACTCATTACCTTTTTTTACTGTTGCAAGTTCTCATAGAGGTACTGTGGTCCATTTCTCTTGTATCGTTTTTAATGTGCTAACATATAGAGGAAGGCTATAATTTGGAGACCAGAGATCTACTTTTAAAAAATCAGAGAGTTTTACCGAAAAAGTCCGCTCTCTTCTTATTTTTTTTTGGTCGATATTCAGTTTTTCAATTATAATATCTTGTGCATTATTTAATAATAATAATGCCTTTTCTGCCTTCATCTCAGCATCCTCTACTAATTCTGAAATTTTTCTGATTTTATCATCTGGCAATTCAACTACTTCAATTGCTCTTATGTCGTCCAAGTTGAGCTTATCTTGTAGTTGTTTTTTCTTATTTTTTTTGATTTGTAGTAATGCTAATTTAGACAATAAGAAAGCAAAAATATAGTTTTTGTTTGTTTCTTTTTTTAAGGCAACGCCAATTAAATTCTGGCTAATATTCACTTCTGAAAACCTTTTTCCTATACGTAATAGTTTCCCCAATGTACCTATTTTTGAAAATGCAATATCGCCATGTCTCAGTATGGTTTTGCTATTTGCCTTGTTATCCTCTTCTGTAATATATACAAGTCCTTCTGTACTTAGCTCGAAATATTTTAAATTAGATATTCGAAGAAAAGGAACCCCTTCTTTTTTATACCTTTCGGCTTTCATATCAAATATTCATTTTTTTACGAACTTTGAATAATTAATTAATGGTTGATGTATATGATTTTTTAATACCGAATCAATAAAAGTACCAATCACCCAGAAATCTGGCTCTAATCTATCACTTTCCTTTATTCTTTTTATGTTTATTGTGGCTGTTTTTAACATTGAAACTTAAAATTTGAAATTATTTTCTTTTGCCCATTTTTTAAATTCATCAGAGATACTTAGTATGTCGTCTTCTTTTGATTCTTTGCCTCGTCTGTCATGTCCGCAAGTTTCAGCGACTGCCATAAATACAGGATAGTCACTAGATATTTTGTCGTGAGCTAGCTTCTGAAAAATCAAGATAGTTGTTTTTGTAGAAGTGTTTGGCATGAATGTTTCAAGAGGAACATCTATAATGGCCACAATTCTACCCTGTTTCAATAGCCAACTTCTTATATATCACAAACTTTCATTTCCATATATTCCATCTGGTAATACGACTGCCATTCTTCAGCCTTCTTTTAGTAACTGTAAACATCTTTCAATGAACAGAATCTGGGGAGCCTCTTTATCCTTTATTTTTCCCTTTTCCCATTCCCCAGAATTTTTATTATGCTTCCATTTGTGTGCCAGATTAAACTGTTTTAATTTGTCTTCACCTCGAACAGGAATTTTACTTCCAAATGGTGGATTAGTTAGAAGTACGCTAAAATCTTCCAAGTGTATTTTTGTTTTTGTCATTGCTCCCCAGTTTTCAGGCCTTTCTAGACTATCTTCAGTAAAAATACCACTTTTCCCATCACCCGTAATAGCCATATATGCTTTTGCAACCTTAGACAAAAAATAGTCCTTATCAATTCCTCTAATCTTATTTAAAGCAACCTCCATCTTTTCTTCTTGAAGATTATTTTTACTCCAATTATATTTCTCTCCCTCTCAATCAAGTTTTTTCCAAATATGTCTAAGTGTTTCAATTAGAAAACCACCGCTTCCACATGCTGGATCGATGATTAAATCTTCATCCCCGGGATCAAGAATATCAACCATCATCTTTACAACATTTCTTGGGGTGAAGAATTGCCCCTGTCAACCCTTTAAGGCATGTCCGATAAATGTTTCAAAGGCATCGGCAACAATATCTCTTTCAGCTTCAATTATGCAATAGTTTTGTAATTCACCGACAACGTAAACTATAGAATTTGCATCTAATGTTATTGTGTCATTGTCGTCTAAAACTTCCTTATATTTTCTTTTTACTTTCTCAAAGAGTTCTAATGTTCTTTCTTTTA
>CAYNAC010000076.1:0-3153 GCA_964395155.1 Candidatus Woesearchaeota archaeon | reverse complement strand
ATTCCTGGAAGAACTGCAAGAGAATCTGCCAAAATGAAGAAACTAGCAAGAAGTCCACTTAATCATGTTGCATTATTTGAGATTGGAGGAACATATGATTTAGGAAGAGCAGTGGAAGGTTACGCAGGTATTGCATATCATCAAGTTCATGATAAGGAAGAAATGCTCTCTGCAGGTTTGGAGGTACTTTTATCAAAATGAAGAGAAGAATCCCAGGCGATTTAATTAAACACTTAGAGTGGGTTGCTGGTAGCTCTGCACCTGTAACTCCACCTACACCACCAATTGTATCTCCTACTAGGACTGTTATCCCAGTTTCAGCAAATTTCTCTCTTGGTGGTGATTCAACTTTTTGGAGAGTTAGTGGAATTAATTATATGGGATCACCTCATACAGTTGATCTTAAGAAAGAACTCTTAGCTAGAGGAACGTCTAAAACACAAGCAGAGTGGTCTCGTTATGCTGAAGATGCTTTTGGAAAAGGAGAATTTTATACTCCTGATTTTCCATTGCAACATTCATTTTTTGAAACTTTATTTGATAATAGAGAAGATACTACATATAAGGATGGAATTGAAGAAATTCGTGCATGGATTGATCAGAATGCAAAAGCGAGATGGCTTGCTACTCTTACAAGAATAAAATATGCTTCTTCTGGTTTAGATGAAATGATCCATAATCATGGAACTGATAGAGCTTATTCTGTTACTGGAGATTTTGTTGGTCAAGATGAATTTGTAAATGATTCAAGAGATAAAGCCATTTATGGAGCATTATTGGGAACAGAAGACAAATCTAAAATTGTAAAAGTTTACAAATGGTTAACAGGAGTTCCACCTTATATCTGGAGAGTAAACTCTAAACCTGATAGGATGGATCAGAGAGTCGCGTGGTTCGATGCGGGTTCTGGTAGGGCTGTCCTGAATTGCGACGGGGATGCTGAGAATCGCGACGCCTCGCTTGGGGTACGCGCCGAAGGCGCTTCACGCGCGTAAAAATTAGCCCTCGCGACATTTATTCTTTGATAGATTCATCAAAAAATAATTAATGGATATCTAGATTTAATTGCACAAAAATACTTGTCTTCAAATCAAGATACTCAACAAAAGATCTGTAATGGTTTAGAAGAATTACTTCAATCTATTTTTATCCTGAAATTTAGCAAGTAAATACAGAAGTCTTTACGTACGCGGGAGAAACAGCCCAGAAATAGGCTTACAATAATTATTCTAATCTCTCTTATCTAAAAGCTGGGCTAATTCATTGAGGTCCAAATATAGAGCTTTTAGTTCTTCCATTCTATCAATACACTTCTGCGTAAAGCCAGATTTAGACACAAATAAAAATTGATATACTCCATTAAAGTTGATTAGTTTAGACTTTCTAACTAGCTCTTCAACTACATCAACCCCCATTGGAGCAGAAGTCCATTTTATCTCACCAACCAATATATTTTTAGATTTATGATTATAAGCTACCAGATCTATTTCATTTCCAGATCTATCCCACCAAGAACCGATATTCTCAAAGTCTATTTCTACACCATTTATCTTTTTGTTAAGATGGCCTACAAAGATTTCTTTAACAATATCCTCAAAAACTCTTCCGACATAACCGTTTAAATTTTCTTTTATAGCTTCAAAAACAAGTTTTGTATTTCCCAAATTTAAGGGGGTCTGATTAGGAAATATAAATTTATACCAAAATCTAAAGAAATTATCATTTATACAATATCTTCCAAGTTTTTCCTTTCCTAAAACTGGGTCCTTCCTCCCTAATAAATCTAATAATAAGTCTAATCTCTGTAAATAGGGAGACATAACATGGGATGCTATTTGGGTAAAATCCTCAATTTCTTTTAATGTTTCTTTTCCAGAAGAAGTAGCATGTAAAATTGAGTTGTATTTTGCATGAACGCGTACATTTTCATATTCTAACAAATTTTTAGGCTCTTCTACTAGTTCCGCTCCTTTCTTAATGACTAAGTCAAAAATCTTTTGATAAATATCTCCTTCTGTTCGTTTTACTTTTTCTAAGTAATAAGGTGTGCCTCCAAATACTGAATAGATTAATACTCTTTCTTCTTCACTTAAATCTTTGAACATTAACCTAAAATCTGAATATCTAAATGGAGAAATCTTTGTTTTAATTCCTCTTCCATAAAGGGCTCCTGCTTTACTATTAGTTATTTTTTGAATCATACCAATAGAAGAACCGACTAAAATTATCATTAATTTCTTATTTTTAAGTTCTGAATCCCAAAAATGTTGCAATTTGGTTATAAAATCAGGCGCAATATCTAAAAATCTTTGAAATTCATCTATCACCAATACAAATTTACCCCTTTCTGCCTTATTTTTAACATAATTTAGAAAATCATCAAACTCTGCAAATCTTAAAGTTTCTTTAAGTTGTTCCTGAATTGAGTTGGATAGAGAATTGAGTATGCCTTGTTTACCTATCAAATCAACATAAAAATAGAGTTTATTTTCTACAGTTTTAATGAACTGTCTAATTAATTCGGTTTTTCCAACTCTTCTTCTCCCGTAAATAACAATCATTTCTCCACTTTTAAGAGTCGCATACTTATCTTTAAGCAACTCTAATTCTTTCTTTCGATCGTAAAATTCTCTTTCTGCCATGTTATATTACAATATTGCCATGATAATAGTGCAATATTATCGTGTTAATATTGTTTATAAATCTTGTGTTTATGAAGTTTACAATGGTTTTGAATGAGAGATATATTTTATCTCGACAAAACTTATAAACTCAAGCTACTAAATTGCAATAGAACACTAATAACTCACGAGATACGTGAATAGAGTTAGGACGTTTCGGCAGAGGCTTTTGTTAAAATAAAGTCTTTCTCAATAACAATCATCCTTAAATAAAGAGGTTTTTTATAAAAACTATGAATAAAGAAAATAAAGAGTTGCACTTGGCTGTAATTGATGGCGCAACAGAAGCATTAGATTACATCGTAAAAAACAGAGGGGCAACACACAATGATGCTCTAAAACACGTAATTGGAAATACTGATAAAATTCTAGAAGGAATAGATTTCAATTAATATTTTATATTATAAACTTAAAATTATCTTAAATATTCAATAAAAATTATTTAAAAAATAGTTTTACTTAACTAAACCAA
>CAYNAC010000075.1:0-3184 GCA_964395155.1 Candidatus Woesearchaeota archaeon | reverse complement strand
TCAAATAGGATACAATGCTTGAAAAAAATTTAAAAAATAGTAATTGGAGGCAAATGAGCTCTTCCCTCTATACTTTTTATAGTTAGTTTATAACAAAACTTAGGATCTTTCTGCAACATAGTAATTAATCCAGCAATATGCCTATCAAGAGGATCAGATGAAGTCCTAGTCACACCACCATTAAGTACGCAAGCATCAATTATATTATCTCTTGTTTCAGGAAGCCCATTAGTTCCTAAAAGATTACTTCTTTCAGACATAGAAGTAAAAGTCGCCGCAGCACACCCGCTATTTTGAAAACCTACATCTATAGAGCTAACTCTAACAGGATCACTTAACTTTACATCATAAGTATCATTACCATTATGGGTTCCAGGTTGTGAAGGAGAAGAGATAATACAAGTTTCATCTGTTGCCAAAGAAGATGTAGATAAAAAAGAAAGACAAAAAACAGCCATTAAAAATAGATTAGATAATTTCATTTCTTTTTTTCCACCCCTATTTCGTTAAAACCTTTGTCTCCATATATAAAACTTCTAGATTTAATACTTTGACCATACTCTTTAGATAATACTGAACTGTGCCATTGTTGAACACCTTCTATTTTATCGAGGTTTACGTCAGGCAAACAATAAACTAAAACAGGAAATGCAACTATCTTTCTGTCTTCTTCTACTTGTGGAGACATACCCTTGTAAGGATTGTTTGGATTATCGGAAATAATTCTAGATAATTGATATGGAAGTTTATTTTGTTCACATATGTCTGCTAAATTCAAAGCAAACCCCATAGAGTCTCTTCTTTGTAGATTTTGTTATAAGCTCAACTCTCTTCTTAAAGTTTCTTTTGTGAGTTCAACTGGAGTTTGATAAATAGAAGGTCTGGCCCTAACATTCAAGCCCTCGTAACCTATTAATATCGAAGGAGAAGAATAAGATCTAGTTACTTCAAGCAATTTCTGTCTCGTAGAAGAAGAGCTATCTAAATGTTGATTAGAACATCCAAGACCTGTTAGAGTTAATGCACAAGCCAAAATCTTATTCGTCCTAGAATTTCTAGAAGCATACATCTTAAAGAAAAAGAGATTATATATTTAAATAATTCTGTGTTTTTGTTACTCCAACTAGTAACATCAATATAACTAATAAGTAATTAGAGTAAACAACTTTTTATTCTAAATTAAGATTTGAAGAAATTATCAATCACTCAAAATTAAATTAGTATCACAAAACTCTGATGAGTTTTACCACGCACTAAAGTGTGTGATTTGTTTGTAGTTTTGAGATTACAGTTGATAATCTCCAAAATACGAACTCCGACATAAAGGTTGGAGATTTCAACTAGTATTAAAAAAATTGGAATATGGAAGTTTTTTATTTTATTTCTTCAAAAAAAATCTCTTCTAGTTTTTTACCATTAAAACTGCAACTTTTTACATCTTCTCCATAAGCATATTCTAAAGCCCTCTCAACCCTCTCTGCAAGTTTTGAATCTATTTTTGGAAGACAATAAACTAAAACAGGGCGAAATCCAGCAGGCAAATCTCCTTCAAGCACCCCATTATAATTGCCTGGACCATTTTTTGTTAAACCTCTAAACTGATAAGAAAGATTCAAATTATTACAAAAATCTCCAAGGCTAAGAGGATTAGAAATAGATCTTGCTCTACTAAAGTTAGGAACCCTATCCTCTTTTTTAGGAAGAGAATTATTTAGTGCATAGTCAAGCTCACTCCTAAGTGTTGCTGTATTTGGAGTAGGTAAACTATTATTACTTAAGATTAGATCATCAGACCGATCATAGCCTATTATAACATAAGGTTTTTTATCTCGATCTGTTTTGGAAATTAAACTTTCTATTATCTCTTTAGAAATAGAACGCCTCTCATATTCTCTCAACCCTACTAAAGATGCAAGAGTAACAACAGGAATTACAATAAATGGCCACCCAAATGGAACTTTTTTCCTCGGAAAATAAAGATCTTTAACCATAGATTAAAATAATTTTTATAATTTAAATAATTACCTCATTTTCAGGTCTTGCCCAAAAACTCGAGCATAAGTTTTCAACCAAGTTTTAACATAATCTATGATGCTTTAAATTTGCCTTGTGCAAAACCTCATTTTTAATAAAATTAATAAATATAGTAAATATCAAAAAATATGTTCTGGGATTTAATCCTGGCAATATTAGCAGGTTTATTAATTGGAACTTTCACAGGCATAACTCCAGGTATTCATATAAACACAATAACTGCTCTACTCATAGCAAATTTAGGAATTTTTTCTTTTTTATCTACAACATCTTTAATAGCATTTATAATCTCTTTAGCAATAACTCATACAATTCTAGATTTTATCCCTTCAATTTTAACCGGGGCAACAGATCAAGATTCCTTTCTTTCAGTGTTACCCGGACACGAAATGTTGAAAGTTGGCAAAGGCAGAGAAGCAATATTATTAATCTTAATAGGTTCGATAAGCTCAATACCCCTTATATTATTATTAACTCCAATTTTTATAAAAACAGTCCCACTAATATATAATAAAATAATTTATTTTATCCCATTCATATTAATATTTATTTCAATTTACACTATTCTAAGAGAGAGAAACGTTTGGATCGCCCTTGTAATATTTTTGTTTACTGGATTGTTAGGTTACTCTTCATTAAACTCTCCAATCAAAGAACCTCTTCTACCACTATTAGGAGGATTATTTGGAGCATCAAGTATAGTAGTAAGCCTATCACAAAAAATAAAAATTCCAAAACAAGAAAAAATTAATTTTAAAAAAATAGAATTATCAAAAAAAGAATATCTTAAATCAATTTGTGGTTCACTAATTTCTTCTCCATTTTGTTCATTTTTACCTGCAATAGGCTCTGGACACGCAGCAACAATATCTTCAGAATTAATTCCTCAATCAAGAAAAGGTTTTCTAATGATGCTTGGAACAATAAATATAATTGTTATGGCGTTTAGCTTCGTTACCCTTTATGCAATAAATAAAACAAGAACAGGTGCAGCAGTTGCAATAAGAAGTATTGTAAGAGAACTAACAATTCAAGAACTATGGAAAATAATATTAATTTTAATAATAACTATAATTTTAACTTCAATAATTGCGCTGAAAATAACAAATGTTTTTTTAAAAATCATAGAAAAAATAAATTACAATAATTT
>CAYNAC010000074.1:0-3261 GCA_964395155.1 Candidatus Woesearchaeota archaeon | reverse complement strand
TACAAACTATTAAGGAGTGGGCATATGCTGGTTTTACATTTGATATAATTGGAGCTTCTCTTTCTTTCTTATTTTCTGGCGCCGGGGTTAGAGATATCTTGATGCCTTTAGTTTTTCTAGTTTTTATGTTTGTTTCGTATGGTCTTTGGAAGAAAGTATATAGAATGAATTAATTTATAAACTATATTTTTTAATTTACTTTATGAGGAAGTTTTTTTTAGGAATATTAGTATTTTTTCTTGCTTTAGGAATCGTCTCTTACATTAGACTATCGTCTTCAAATGAGTTGATTTTGGATTCTTCAAGTAATGAAAGAGACTTTCAAGATTTAGATTCTTCAAAAATCAGTTTTAATATTTTAGCTGAACACAATAAAGAAAGTGATTGTTGGGTAGGTTACGAAGGCAAGGTTTATGATATTACTTCTTTTTTGCCTAAACATCCAGGTTCTGCTGCCGCAATAGCTCCTAATTGTGGAACCTCTGAAGAATTTACAAAATCTTTTACTAAAAAACATGGAACCTCCAAAGTTTCTATGCTTATGAAAGTTGGAACTTTAATGGGAGACTTTGAAGTTTTAGGAGATATTTAATGCATTCTAAAGATTTAGCTTGTGTTGTACTTCGTGTTTCTTTAGGATTGGTTTTTCTTTATTTTTCTATAAGTCAATTAAACAGCCCAAGTGAGTGGTCAAGTTTCGTTCCTGGTTTTTTGACTAACTTTGGTTTGTCCGCTAATAATTTTGTTGTCTTTAATGGTTTTATAGAGTTAGTTTTCGGAATTTTTTTGATTATAGGTTTATACACTAGATTTTCAGCTCTAGTTATGTCTCTACATCTTTTTGGAATTGCTTTTTCAATAGGATTTAATCCATTGGGAATTAGAGATTTCGGATTAGCTTTTTCTACACTGGCTTTATTTTTATTTGGACCAGATAAATATACTTTAGATTATAAGTATTCTAAAAATACTAATCGATAAGTCCTTGTATCTTTTTTACTAATTCTGGTTGAATGTAATGATGGATTGTCACGGCATAGCTATTTTTCCAGTCGTTTGTTTTTTTGTCGTATCTTTTATGTCCTAATTTTTCTGCAATTTCAGTAAAGAGTTCTTTTACTTCATTTTTAGTTGCTTTCTTATGTAGTTTAATAAAGTCTTTTGCTTTTCTTGTAGCATAAAATGAACGAATTATGTGAGGATAGAATTTTTCACCGCAATAATTTTGAAATGCTTTAATAAAATCAGTATCTTTGAGAGGTTGATTTTTATTTTTAGTGAATACAAATTCATTATTTTTTAAATTATTTAATTTTTCTTTTAGCATTTTTATATATTCTTGTGGGAATTCTTCGGTTATATTCATCGGAACGCCGCTTTTAGAAATGTAGTTAAAGTTTACTTTATTTTTTTCTATGGTTATGTCTTTTTTCTTTAAAGTTGTTAAGCCTTTGTGTCCATTTTCTTTGTAGTAAGTTTCATTTCCGACTCTCATGCAAGTTTTTAACATAGTGTACAATGGAATTGCATAAATATCTTCTTTTTTAGTTATGTTTTCAATTATTGTTTTTTGTAATTTGTTGTAGTTTTTTTCAAACAGCTCTACTTTTTTATATTTATTTTTTGTTGATTCTTCTTTTTTTTCTAATGTGTATAAGTATGCATATTTTCCATTAGGATTTTTATAAATTACGTCCCAATGATCATGAGAAGATTCGTCGTGGATGGTTAATGAATGAGCGAATAAAGAATATGCTTTGTCTAGTTTTTGTCCAGTTGGTAAAATATTTATTCTTGCCCCTTGTAGTTTTCCTTCTTTTGATAGCTGACCTTTAATAAAGTTGGGATTTTTTTTGTCTATTAATTCATTAAATTTATTGTGTGATTTAAATAGAGAAATTATTTTTAAAATATTTGGGAATTCTTTAGTGGAGATTTTCCAACCTAATTTTGTGTAATTGTATGTTTTGAGATTTGAACCTAAACGAATTGTGCCGATTTTTACCTCTTTTTGCATTAAACTAAGTGTCTCTTGTTGTTTAAATATCTAATACTTTTTATTGTGTTTCTTGTCTTGATTATGAAATTTTTGATTGCATGTAAAGTTGTTAAGATTGGTCTAATTGTTTTGGCGGTTTATGTGAGGCTTGACTTTAAAAAGGATAATTTACATCTTTTTATAATGGATGAGTTTGCAAAACTTGGCTTAAGTGCGGGTATGTTAAATGGACTTGAAAATGCAGGACTTAATAGTCCTACTAATATTCAGCAAAAAGCTATTCCTTTAGTTTTAGCAGGAAAAGATGTACTCGGGAGTTCGGCTACTGGTAGTGGGAAAACTCTTGCTTTTGGAGCAGGAATAATTGAGAAAGTCAATGCTAGGCAAGGAATTCAAGCTTTGGTTTTAACTCCTACTCGCGAACTTGCAGAACAGGTTGGAAAAAATCTTGAAAAATATTCTAAGCATTTAGGATTAAAAGTTATTGAAGTTTATGGAGGCGTTTCTATTGAACCTCAAAGACATAATTTAAGAGTTGCTGATATTGTTGTTGGTACTCCAGGGAGAATTTTAGATCATTTAAGAAATAATAATCTTAATCTTACTAAATTAAAATTTTTAGTTTTAGATGAAGCAGATAGAATGTTGGATATGGGTTTTATTGACGATGTTGTAACCATTATTGATCAGTGTCCTAAGGATAGACAGACTTTGCTTTTTTCTGCTACTATTTCATCTGATATTTCTAGAATTGCTAAACATTACATGAAAGAACCTGTTTTTATTGAATCTGAAAGCCAAGTAGATCCTACAAAACTGCATCAAGTATATTATGATGTCCCTTCTAATTTGAAATTTTCTTTATTAGTTCATTTATTAAAAGGTGAAAAGAAAGGTCTTGTTATGGTTTTTTGTAATACTAGAAAAAATGCAGATTATGTAGTTCATAACTTGCAGAGAAATAAAATAGATGCTATTGCTATTCATGGAGGTCTTGCTCAAAATAAGAGAAGTAGAATTATGGAGCAATTTCATTCATCTCACGCTTTGATTTTAGTTTGCACAGATGTTGCTGCTCGAGGACTGGATATAAAGAATGTTTCTCATGTTTACAATTTTGATGTTCCTAAAACAAGTACAGAATATATTCATAGAATAGGGAGAACAGCTAGAGCTGGAAAAGAAGGAATTGCTATAACTATTGTTGCTCAAAGAGACTATGATAATTTTAGAAATGTTTTGCGTGACCCTGCAATTATAGT
>CAYNAC010000073.1:0-3348 GCA_964395155.1 Candidatus Woesearchaeota archaeon | reverse complement strand
GAACAATTTAGAAAAATTGGATTCAAATCAGCAAAAGATTACTTTAATGAAAAAGAAAGATGGCTCAAAAGCTTAAGATAAGATCTTAACTATTCAACATCTCACTAAACTCTCCTGCAACATTCTCAAGCATCTTCTCTCTAACTAAACCCTTCCATTGTTTATGTCCTAAAATCCATCCTAATTTAACCATTGCAGTTTCTGCCAACATATCTTCCAAATAAATTACTCCTAAAGACTCCAAGTCTCTTCCAGGAGAATAAACTTTAGGATTAACTCTCCCATAAAGAGTCTGCGAAACAACACAAATAGTAATTCCTTGTTTAATCATTCTTTTAATTGTAGGTTCCCAAGAATGTTTAACATCTCCAGTTGCAACATGACCAAAACCAGTAGCAACAATAATTATTCCTTTGTAGCCTTGAACTAAATGATAATCTAAAATTGCAGGATCTTGTCCAGGATAATAATAAACTAAAGAAACTTTATCGGAATAATCCGAATCTAATTTTGTAAGACCGCTAGAACGAGAATTATAATTAGATAAAAATTCTATTTTATCACTCCAGACTTTCGCAATCGGTTCGCAGTTTATTGGTTTAAATGCATCTCTACGAGATGAATGCATTTTTCTAACTTTCGCACCCTTTAAAGCAAAGCAATAATCATCATTCAAAGTCGCATGACCTACAATCATAACTTCTGCACAATCGCTCAAAGCCAGTTTAACTGCGCAATCAAGATTTAATTCGGCATCGCTAGAAGCTCTATCTATACTTCTTTGTGAAAAAGTTAAAACAACAGGTTTTCTTAAATCTCTCAACATAAAGCTAAGTGCAGAAGAAGTGTAGTGCAAAGTATCAGTGCCGTGAGTAACTATTACTCCATTTATTTCAGAATCATTTAACATTTCCTTAACATTCTCTGCAATAGTTATCCAATGTTCCCAAGTCATATTTTCTGAAGACGTCATAAATGGAACTGCTATCTTTTTGACATTAACTTTATCAAAAATCTTTGGATAGAATTTAGTAAATTCTTCAACTTCAGTAAGCCATGAAACTCCTCCGGTCCGAGAATCAAGTTTAGCTGCAATAGTCCCACCAGTAATTATTATCCCTATCGAAGGCAAATTCTTATTTGTAGATAATTTTATTTTCTTGTTGTTTGATTTTGAGTCTTTAAAATTTTCAATAACTTCATAATCTAAAACATTATCTTTAGACAAACCTATATTGTATCCAGATTTCAACTTCAATAAAATTATGTCTTTATCATAACTTTCAAGAACAACACCTTCAATTTCTTCACGAGCAAGACGTAGTTTAACTTTATCCCCAAAACTAAAATTAAATTCAACCATTCAGTAACTCCTTGCAATATAAACTGTGTGCATCGATTCTTTACCGCAAACAACGCACTTACCTTCAGTTTTTTCCATTTCTAAATTAGTTCCTCTAACTTCAGCACCAGTTTTATCTTTAATTATTTCAGCACACTTTTTCCCTTCCATAGAAACAGAACAAAAATTACACCTAACAATATTTCCCAAATCAATAAACTTTTTTACAGAATCAATATTTCTTGCATCAACTATTCTTCCATTAAATATTTTATCAGCTTCTTTAATTAAATTAGAGGTAAATTCTACTTTAATATCTTCAATATGTTTTAACAAATCCTTTTCTGATATAGATTCTTTTTTATTTATATCTCTTCTAAACAAACTAAGTTTTTTATTTTCTATTTCTTTATGTCCTATATCTATTCTTACTGGAACTCCACGTAATTCCCATGTATTGAATTTTTCTCCAGGACTTTTATCACTAGTATCCACTATAACTTCATACTCATGAAGTTTTTCCTTTAATTCATTAGCTTTAGCGATGAGCGATTCACTATCATCTATTGGAACAATAGCTATATGATGTGGGGCAATTTCCCAAGGAAATCTCAAACCCTTATCATCTCCGTGAACAATAACTACCGAAGCAAATATTCTAGAAATTGCAGGTCCATAACAAGTGGTATATACATGCTTATCTACTCCATCTCTATCCTTATATTTTATATCGAAAGCCTTTGCAAAATCGTGTTTTATCATGTGAGTCGAAGGTTGTTGGACAACTCTGCCGTCAGGATTTAAAACATCTGCAGCAAAAGTTTTTGTTGCTCCAGGAAAAGTATCCCACAAAGGTCTCTCAAAAAATATAAATGGTAATCCAAATCTATCGTGTAAAACTTCTTTAGTGGTTTGCATATCTTCATGAACTTGTTTTATTGCATCTTCTTGATTTGCAAACGCGCAATGAGTTTCAATCCAATGAAATTCTCTACTTCTTAAAAATGGACGAGTAGCTTTAGTTTCATATCTAAACACTTGAGCTCTTTGATATGCTTTGAAAGGCAAATCTTTATATGAACGTATCCATAATGCAAACATCTGATAGAAAGCAGTCTCACTAGTTGGTCTCAAAGCTAATTTTTCCTCAAGTTGTTTTTCTCCCCCATGAGTAATCCAAAAAACTTCTGGGGTAAAACCTGCGACATGACTAGATTCTTTCTTAAAGTTACCTTCAGGAATCACAGTTGGAAACCAATATGGCCTATGACCTTTTTTTTTCAAAGCAAGTTCCATTAAAGAATACATTTTTTCCATCACCAATACACTATTAGGTTGAAAAACCAAAAAACCCTTTACATTAAAACGCATATCGGCAAGTTCTGCCTTCTGTACAACCTCACTAAACCATTCGCTAAAATTCTCATTTTTCTTAACAGTCAAACCCTTCGAATCAGCCATCAAATTACAAAGTAGAAGTCTCGTTTTAAATTTTTGGTTTAGACACTTACCAAAAGACAACACTTATTAAAGCTAAAAATTAACTAAATTAATGATTAAAAAAGAAAGCAACAGATTATCAGATTATATCAAACCATCAAATTATAGATTAAAAATTGAACCTTCTCAAGATATGAATAATTATATTGGTTCCGTGCAAATTAAAGCAACAATTCAAAAACCAACAAAAGAAATTTCACTAAATTCTAAAGGATTAGAAATAAAAACAGCTACAATCTGTGTAGGAAATCAGTGTTTATTACCAAAACTAAAAGAAAATAAAGAATCCGAAATAATTGTTTTAGAAAATCAAAAAGATATAAGTGGAGAGATAGAGATACATATAGAATTTAAAGGATTAATAACTCAAGATTTAACAGGAATTTATAAAAGTAAATATTTGCAAAATAAAAAAGAAGAATACCTAATAACTACTCAATGTGAGGCTCCATATGCGAGAAAGATATTCCCTTGTTTTGATGAACCGGATAAAAAGGCCACATTTG
>CAYNAC010000072.1:0-3599 GCA_964395155.1 Candidatus Woesearchaeota archaeon | reverse complement strand
TCTTAAGAATTAACAAAAAAAATAGCAAGGTGTATTCCAAACTAAACTCTTGTAAAAATGTTAATGAGGTTAATTTTATAGATGTTTTTGAAAAATTTCTAAATGAATTAGGGATAGATACTAAATCTACTTATTTTACAGATTATGAAAAAATTAGGTCTGATATATGTACGAGAACAAACCCGTTCGTTCCATCTATTGAAGACATAGATAGAATAATTAATAGAAAGTGGTCTTTTTAAGCCGATATTTTTAAAAACATTATTTATTAAAAGATCTATGCAAAAACTGAATCTTGCACTAATTGGATGTGGATACTGGGGTAAAAATTACCTTAATTTATTTGATAGCGAGGGTAGATTTGGAAATGCTAAATTAAAGTATATCTCTGATATAAAACAACCAAATAAGGGCGTTCCTAAATGGGTTGAATTTACTAATGAGATCTCTAAAGTTTTAGAAGATCCTGAAATTGATGGAGTCATAATTGCTACGCCAACCAAATCTCATTTTGAGGTTGCTTCTCAAGCACTTATAGCTGGAAAACACATCTTAATAGAGAAACCTCTTACTCTTAATCTGAAAGAATCTGAAAAGCTAAATATTTTAGCAAAAGAGAAGAAAAAAGTTTTAATGGTAGGACATATTTTTAAATATAATCCTGCTTTGATAGAGATTAAAAGAAGAATAGATGCTGGAGAAATAGGACAGATAAAGTATCTAGATTCTAGAAGAGTTGCTCTTGGACCTGTAAGACAGGATGCGAGCGCATTGTGGGACTTGATTTCACACGAAATTTATATCTTTATGTACCTTACAGGAAAATTACCTTTAAGTGTGAATTACATCGGAGGAAGCTATTATAATTCTATAGATGATATTGTTTCAGTTAACTTGAAATTTCCTGGAAATATTATTGCTACAGCTTATGCCAACTGGGCACACCCTATTAAAGAAAGAAGACTAGTTATTGGAGGAACAAAAAAAGCAATAATGTTTGATGATGTACATCAATCTGAAAAAATTACAATTTATGACCGTTCAATAGAATATCTCCCTAACCCCAATAATTTCTCTGAATTTCAGGTTGGAACCAGAGAAGGAGACATTCTAATTCCTAAAGTAAATATATCTCAACCTTTAAACAATCAAATGGACCATTTTATTAAGTGTATAGATGGAATAGAAAAATGTAGAAGTGATAGTGAAGAAGGAATGCAAGTTGTTAAAATTCTTGAAATGGCGGAAAAATCTAAAAGCTTGGGAGGAGCAGAAGTAAAGTTATGAAAGTACCATTTCTAGATTTAAATAGAATCCACCAACCACTCCATAAAGAAATTATGGAAAGGTTGGACGAGCATGTAAGAAAGAACGATTTTATTTTAGGGAATGCTGTAGAAGAATTTGAAAAAGAATTTGCAAATTACTGCGGAACTGCTTATGGAATAAGTGTGGCTAACGGTTTACAAGCTTTAGAGATCATTTTGCGTGCAATGAATATAGGTAAAGATAAAGAAGTAATAACAGTTGCGAATACGTTTAATGCGACTGTTGCTTCAATTGTATCTGTTGGAGCAACACCTATACTAGTAGATACAAAGGAAGATTTTACGATCGACCCTTCATTAATAGAACAAAAAATAACTAGTAAAACCAAAGCAATTATGCCTGTCCATTTATATGGTCAAATATGTAATATGGATGAAATAACAACCATTGCGAAAAAATATAATTTGTATGTTATTGAAGATGCTTGCCAATCTCACGGAGCAATGTATAAAAACAAAAGGGCTGGAAATCTTGGACATGCTGCTGCTTTCTCATTTTACCCAGGTAAAAATCTTGGAGCTTTTGGAGATGGAGGATTTATCACAACAAACGATGAAGAGTTAGCTAAAAAAATAAAGATGATTAGAAATTATGGACAGTCTAAGAAATACTATCATGATATACCTGGCTTAAATTCAAGGCTGGATACTATGCAAGCGAGCATATTAAGAATAAAGTTAAAAAATTTAGATAAGTGGAATTATGAAAGAAAAAAATTAGCTGAAAAATATATTTCTTCCTTAAGAGATTTAGTGAGTGTTCCTGAAAATAGTCTAGATAGAGACCATACATATCATTTATTTGTAATTAGAACTAATAAAAGAGATGCTCTAATGAATTACTTAAAAGAAAGGGGAGTTGATTCGGGATTACATTACCCTGTGCCCATACATTTACAAAAAGCATTTGATTATCTTGGATATAAAATTGGGGACTTTCCGAAGTCTGAAAGCTATGCAAATACAATACTTTCATTACCTATATTTCCCGGAATGACTGAAAAAGAGATAGATTATGTAATTGATCAAATAAAAAATTTCTTTAATGACTCTTTAAAATAAGCCATGTATTTAACAGAATAATAAATTGGGAGAAACAAAATGAATGGAATGTAGAAATCTTCTTTTATCAAATGTTTACTTGTTTTATATAAAGCATATAATAGGAAAAAAGGCAGGCTTAAAACAACAATTATTGGCTTAATTTTCATTGACTTCCCTACCCATGAAGAATGCTCCCATATTTCTCTAAATGTAGAGGGATTATTTTGATAAATCTCTAAATCTAATCCAGGAAATTCTGTACCAAACTTTCTATAAATTGTCTGATCATCTGCATATCCTAAAGATTGGTCCCATAACCTATCTTTTAGATAATCTCTTCTTATTAGAGTAAATACTTTACTTAACCCACTTTTTTGTACAAAAGATCTTTTATAGAAAAAGGCCCTTGCCCATAAGTTATTGAGATTCTTACAAATCTCTTCTCTATGGTTCGTTCCGACAGTTTCACCTTTTAAGATTGGAATAATACCTTTGGAGATATAGTCTTTCCCATATAAGAGATCTGCTCCTACTAGAGAGATTATCTTGCCTTTAGCTTTTTTAAAACCATATATCAAAGCATTTCCTGGACCTCTTTGTTTTCCAGGGATTGTAAAAGCTCTTACTTTTCCTCTCGTCTTTTTTTCATAAGACTTGGCTATTTCATAAGTCTTATCATTTGACTCTCCATTTTCAACAACTATTATTTCAATATTTGAATAGGACTGTTTAAGTAGAGCTTCGATGCATGATGCAATGTTCTCTTCTTCTTTATATGCAGGAATAATTGATGAGACTAAAGGAGTCTTTTCTTTGAAGGGTTTTGATTTGAGAATAGGCATTGTTAAATTGAGAGAATAGTATTTAAAAAGGTTATTTGATGATTTGAATAGTTAATTTATTATGATTGAATTTAACATTGATAATTTAACTAAATAAATTGAGCGTTCAATTTATTCAAGAAGTTAGGAAAGAGTAAACAAAATTGGCCAGAAAATCCCTTAAACCTAATAATTGAGGTACTTAAATAAGCTCCAAAGATTTTATGAAAAGAGATATAAAATAATAACAATGGTTAAAAACTAATTTTAACCTGAGATTTTATGAATATAAAAAAAGACTTTAATGGAACATATGATAGATTTAGAAAAGGCAGAACTTATCAGATTCTAAAAAAAATGAAATTTCTAAGAAGGCTTAGACAATTTGTAGGTAGCACCTATGGTA
>CAYNAC010000071.1:0-3710 GCA_964395155.1 Candidatus Woesearchaeota archaeon | reverse complement strand
ACTCTTACTTTTATGCCTTTGTTAATTAAATAAGAGATAAATTCAGCCCTGTCAGTCTTGGGAGTACCAATGAATGTAACATCATATTTTTTATCCAACCCTAGATGTTTAAACTGATCTGTATTAGTTCCTACTGAAAAAAATGCTTTATTCTTGTAAACTTTAACAAATTCTTTGTGGCTTATTAGAGAATAATCTATAAAAAAAGAATTAAGTGCAGAATAGTCATAAAATTGTGCATCATCATCACCACAGAAATTAATCACTTTTGTCTTAGGAGAAATCTTTTTTATAGTAAGTAGAGTTTTGGGATAAAATTCATCATAAATTAACCATAAAAAAACATATTCTGGTTTTTCTCTTGCAATTATTTTAAGAAAATCTTGGTTCATTTTATCTTTTCCAAATTTATTTATCTTTTCTTGAGGATCAAATGAGATTACTTTCTTGAACAGCTTTTTTAATGGAGAATCCCAAGTTTGATAAGCAAAATAATTTGAATTTTTACAAGACCATGCTGCAAACAAGATTTTTTTATTGAGCATATTTTTCTTGAACATAATCTATTTAAAAATATAATGATTGTATGTAATATTTATAAACTATATAGGATGGTACAAAATATGAAAAATATTTATTCCAAGGTTAAGCCTGATCAGATGATTCATATAATTTGGAGAAAGGGAGATGGAGATGTTGCAAAAATGAATTTTATGGTAGCAGATGAAGAATGTTTGCAGGTAGCAGCAGGAGTTAAATTTCCAAAGAATCACACTTTTAGTGGGGCACACAAACATTTACCTCACCATAGAACAACAACAAAAACTCAAGAATCATTTATAGTAACTGATGGTTCTGTAGAGCTTACAATGTATGATTTGGATGATAAGATAATAGGTAAGGAAATTCTAAATGCTGGTGATTGTTATGTTTATCTTGATGGAGGGCATGCCCTTAAAATATTATCTGAAACAGCCCATTTCTATGAAATAAAAAATGGACCTTATTTAGGAAGAGATAAAGATAAGGAGTTTATTACTCATTAATTATGGAAAATGTTGTGAAAAAAGTGTATTACCCTCAATTAGGGATACATACCTATATTCAGGCTTTAATTAATAATCCTCCAAAGGGTTATGATTTTGTAATTGTGGATAATCCAGATAAGAAAAAATTTATTAACTCTGTAAAAAAATCTCCATTTGCCGTTTGGACATATACTAAAATAATAAAGAAAGTTTTTAACGTCTTCGGGTTAGTAAATAAAATTTATTACTCTCCTTCACCTAAGAATACAAAGTTAGTTTTTTCTACTGGACCCTTAGTACCCGAGCCTAAACCTTGGATATTAAAAATTTTAGATACTCCATTTTCTCTTGGAGGCAATGATTATAAAGTATTCCTTAATAATAAAGATAAAATAGAAAAGAGTTTATTTTCACCACATTGCAAAAAAATAATTGTACATACTAAGAGATGTTTTGACCATATGAGTAAGTATTTTTCAAAAGAATTAATGAAAAAGGTAGAAATTGTGACTCCTGCAATTCCAGGAGAACCAATCAAAAGAAATATTAGAAAAAACAATAAAGGATTTACATTCCTTTTTTTAGGATCTATTAATAATCCAGATGAATTTTTGATGAAGGGAGGACTTGAAGCGTTGGAATCTTTCAAGATGATTTCTTCTAAATATCCAGGCATAAAACTTATAATGAGATGTAAAGTTCCAAAAGATATAAAAGAAAAATATTCTTCTTTGAACGGAGTTGAATTTGTTGAAGAGAAAGTACCTTTTGAAGAGTTACAAAAAATATATCTTAAATCTGATGTGCTACTTATGCCGGGATATGGTTATTTTATTATGGCTTTTCTAGAAGCGTTTCAATATGGCTTACCCATAATATCTTTGGATACTTATGGGGTTGATGAATTTGTTAAACAAGGTAAAACTGGATTTTATGTTAAACCTTCATCTCTTGTACCTACAGAAGTTGAGGAGTATCCTGCGAATGTAAGAAGTAAAAATTTTGCTGAAAGCATCTTAAAAGGAGATTCTAGAGTAATAAGAGATTTATGCAGTAAAATGGCTAATCTTATTGAAGACAGACAACTTCTCGAAAATATGAGCAAAACCTGCCAAAAAGAATTTAGTGAAAAATATTCATATTCTATTAAAATATCAAAGTTAAAAAAAATATTTGATTGTGCATTAAATTCTTAACCTAAATATTTATAACCTCTTAAAATGAATTTTAAACATGGTAAGAGATAATTGCCTTGTTTGCGACAGTAAAAATATTGAAGAGATAATAGATTTGGGATCTCATCCATTTGCAGATACATTTATACCTGAATCCAAAAAAGGAATGGCAGATAAAGTTTTTCCATTGGTGTGCACTCTATGTAATGAATGTGGACATGTACAAACCAAATACTCTACTGATCCTCAAGCAAGATACTCTCAAATTGATTATTCCTACACTTCATCAAATTCTCCCTTTGCAAAAAATCACTGGGAGTCATATGCTAAAGAGATATCTGAGAAAATAAATTTACCTAATGGTTCTTTGATTATTGAAGTTGGTTCTAATGATGGATATCTTAGTGAACAATTTAATTCATTAGGGTATAAATCTATTGGGGTGGATCCTTCTCCTTATATGACTGAGTTGTCTAAAAAAAGAAATGTTGAAACGATAACTGGATTATTTAGCAAAGAAATAGCTAGAAATATTTTGAATAGTAAAGGAAAGGCTAGTTTAGTTGTAGCAAATAATGTTTTTAATCATTCAGATAACCCTTCAGAATTTACAGATGCCGTTGCGATGTTATTAACAGATGATGGATATTTTGTATTTGAACAACCTTACTGGGTTAGTGGCTTAAAAGCTGGAAAATTTGACCAAATTTATCATGAGCATGTTAGCTATTTTACATTAAAATCTGCTAAAAAGCTTCTTTCTAAATCAAATTTATCTATTGTGAACGTTCAAGTTGTAAACTACCATGGAGGTTCATTAAGAATAATTGCACAAAAATCTAAACAGACTAAAGACTCAATTCATGTAGATTCGATGATAAAAGAAGAAGAAGAATATGGAATATTTAAAGTTGAAACCTATAAAAAATTCATGCAAAAAATAACCAATCAAAGAAATAAGTTCTTAGAAAGAGTTTACAAATTAAAACAAAATAATATTCCATTAGTCGCAATCGGGGCAGCTGCAAAAGGAAATACTTTTCTTAATTTTTATAACTTAAATAAAACAGTAATAGACTACGTTACTGATTCTTCCCCTCATAAAATTGGAAAATATACTCCTGTTACTAGGATACCGATTGTTAGCGATAATATAGTTTCAAAATATCCTGAAATTTATGCAATATTGCTATCTTGGAATCTAAAAGATCAACTATTACCCTTATTATCTAAAATAAACAAAAATATAAAGTTTATAAGCCCTGAGGAAACACAATAAATTTATAAATAGAGATAATTCCAAATATTTATGAATGTCAGAAATGTTTGGACAGAAGTTCAACAACCATTACAATCTCATGAGGATAATAGAGGAAAAATAGCAGATATATTTTATAAAGCGGATTTAGAACACGTAGCCATCATAACTTCAAAAAAAGGAGTTAGAAGAGGAGATCATTATCATAAGGAGACTACTCAACATATGCTTATGACTAAAGGATCTTTG
>CAYNAC010000070.1:0-3717 GCA_964395155.1 Candidatus Woesearchaeota archaeon | reverse complement strand
ATCCGTTCTAATCCTTTCCTTTGTTACTTTTATTTTGTCAAGTCCTGCAATTTTCCCATAATTTTTATATTTAGAAATTGAGAAATAAACCCCGTCGTTAGATTCATAAGCAAAATCTTTTTTAATTAACTTCTGAATCATTTTAACCATATCATCAATATTTTCGGTCGCCCTCATAAATTTTGAAGGTTTTATAATATTCAGGCTGTCCAAATCTTCAACAAAAATATTTTCATATTTTTTAGTTAGTTCTCCTAGAGACAAACCTTCTTTTTGACTAGCTCTAATTGTTTTATCGTCCACATCTGTAAAATTCATAACGTGATTTATCTTAAGACCATTATAAATTAAAGAACGTTTTATTAAATCTGCTAAAAGCATACTTCTAAAGTTCCCTATATGCTGATACCAATAAACAGTTGGCCCGCAAGAATACATTCCAACCTTGCCCTTCTTAAGTGGAACAAATTCTTCCTTTTTTCGAGTCAACGTATTATATATCTTAATCATTAAAAAACAAATAAAATAAACATTATAACTCTTACTATTCAATTAAATCCCAAAACTATCTTTCTCTTGAGTATTTCAAAAAATATATAGAACCCAGTTAAAATAGAGATTTGAAAACTGACAAAATAAAGAAACCAAACTAAAAAGACTATAAACAAAAATGTAATGTAAACTTTTGTTCTAGAATTTCTTTTAGAGAAGTATCTAAATATATTTAAACGAATCTTTCTATAGTTCATGTCTTAACGGACTTGAGAGGTAGTGTCTGTCGAAAGTTACTACCTCTCTTTTTTATTAAATATCCTTAATTCACCTCTTTCATTTTTGGGAACACTTAATAAAAAAATCACTATTTAAAGTTTGCCCATCAGTTCGTAAATTTCACTAAGATTTTTAACACCCATGAGCATTTCGCGAGCCTTGGATGCACCATCAAAACCTCTTAAAAAATTTCCTCCAAGATATTTTATCCTACCAATATCTAAAATATTATTTTTTTCAGACAATTTAATATATTCCAAAAAAGAACTCAATCTTTCTTCCTTAGCAATTTCTTTTTCTTTTCCGGTTTTAAGATATCTCAATATCTCTCTAAAAATCATAGGATTCCCTATAGCTGCGCTAGCAATCATAGCACCATCAGC
This sequence comes from Candidatus Woesearchaeota archaeon, assembly GCA_964395155.1. Classification (GTDB taxonomy): domain Archaea; phylum Nanobdellota; class Nanobdellia; order Pacearchaeales; family GW2011-AR1; genus SICU01. The sequence continues at coordinate 2,563 of CAYNAC010000070.1, read as the reverse complement.
AATTTCAAGCATTTCAGAAGAAGTTTTCCCATCAACAACTCCACCATTACCTACAACAGGAATACCTATTTCTTTTTTAACCTTAGAAATCCAACTCCAATCTGCAGGCTCGCTATTTCTTTGCTGTGAAGTTCTAGCATGTATCGTCAACAAATCAGCCCCAGCTTTTTCTATTATCTTAGAAACTTGCATAACATTATTATTTTTAAAACCAAGTCTAATTTTAGCAGTTACAATGTGGCCTTCATCTTTTAAAATACGAATCATGTCTCCAATTTTCTCAGGAGTTTTGAGCAAATAACTTCCAGCTTCATTTCCTACAATTCTAGAAGAAGGACAACCACAATTAATATCAATCAAATCATAATTCTTTAACAAATCTAGTTTAGAAAATCTTCTAAATTCAGTCAAATTATTTCCAGTAACTTGTAAACCGACAGGCCTATCTTTTCTCCCTCCAATTTTCATTAATCTTTTAGTTCTTTCATTTTCGTGCAAAATCGCATCAACATAAATCATTTCAGTGTAAGCCATTGATGCTCCATATTTCCTACATAATAGACGATAAGCCAAATCAGTAACCTCAATCATCGGAGCAAGAAACAAACCATTCTTAATCTTAATTCCGCCAATTCTCAAAACCATCAAAAACCCAAAACACAAATCCTTAAATATGTAATTAATATGAAATTTTATGGAAAAAGATATAGATAGAATTCCAAAAAATCAAGAAACAGATATTGTAATAAGAATAGATGATTTTGGAGGAAAGGCAGGTTTAACAATCAGAGAATTTGTAAAGTCAGATAGATATACTGGATTCACTAAAGCTGGAACAAGAATTTCAGCAGAACATTTCAAAAATTTTAAAGCTGCAATAAATTCAATAGATGAAAATGACTTTGTAGTTTCAGAGGAAGCGATGCAAAAAGCAGAAGAATTTAAAGCAAAACAAGAAAATTCAAAAACAACAAAAAAACAAAACAAAAAAGAAGACAATTACGAAGAAATGGAAATGTAATTAATAGCTTCTATCAAGATAAGGAAGTTCTTCTGAAGAATAAGTTTTTGGTTCTCCATTAAGATGTATAAATTCTCCTACAATTCCAATTATCCCATAACTCACTCTAAACTCAAAAGAATCATTGTAAACTCCATTTTCAACATCAACTAAAAAAGCAGTAGCTTCAGATGGCCTTTGATTATGTTTTAATCTAGGTAACCTTCTATGTAAATCAATTACTAACGCCATTTTTTCAAAATCAGTTCTAAAACGGACTCTCGAAGTATCTATTAATTTTGTAAGCATGAAAAAAAACAATTATGGTGCCTTATAAATCTAACATTTTTCTTTCTTTTCTCGTCTATCTACCCAATCATCTCCAAATATTACAAATCCTCCAATTGCCCTTGAATTGACTACACTTCCTTTCAAACAAGTAAATTCATAATCTTGACATTTATTCCCGTTGCAAACTGCTCTAGTTTTAGTATCGTAAAAATTATCATTTATATTAAAAAAAATGTAAAGAAATGAAAATGTCAAAAATAATACTGCTATAATTAGAAAAATATATTTTTTCATAAATTAAACTAACAAATTCAATATAAAAATAAATATGAATTGGTAAATATATCTTGAGCAAATAAACTGACCTTGCATAATGACAAGTTGAAGAGTCTCCAATTATATTAAACCTTGACGGAGAACTTATATCTGATGTTAAGGCAAGGTCAAGTAAACCGGCTTTGCACATAAATTCAAATTCTGGTTAAAGTTTTACTTGTTTGATTAAATACTATATTTAAATGATGAAATGTTTTAAGATTAAACTTTGTATATAAACAAAGCTAAATTACAAGTCTTGCACATAAATGCAAATTCTGATTAAATGATTTACTTTTTTGATTAAAATTATGTCTTGATGATGAAATGTTTTAAGCTTAAATTTTGTTTGCGTGCAAAGCCATATCTAATAAAATTAATTCTGATTTTGAGGTTTAATCTGTGGAAAAGGAATGTGAGGTTGTAGATTTAAGTCTTCTTCTAGTTGTAACGCTCTAACTGAACACTTTCTCAATACAAAATTGTAAAGAGTTACAATTCTATCTTTTGGAATTTGTTTGTTTTTCCACAATTTTAAAAACTCTTTAGATAATTCTTTATCAACCATTAATAAAATTGAACCAGATATGTTTATTTCGTTTTTAAGATCTGTAGACTTGTCATTTGCATCCTTATAACTCACTATAAATTTGAAATTTACTTTAATTACTTCATTATCTTTTAATACATCTAACTTTGATTTTTCTACATTATTAAAAGTAATATCTGTGTTAATAGTGTAGTTTTTTAATTCGTGGTTTTTCTTACCAGATATTTCTTCAATGTTGAATCCTATTACTTTCATGTTCTATTTGGTTTAAAATGGTTTTTAAAGATTGTTATATTACTAAATTAGATCTTCTTCTGAGACAACTATAAAGTCTGCTACTGCAATAATTGAATTGTAAGGAATTACTGACTCTTTAGAAGTATTTGTTTCTACATTTAAAGATTTTA
>CAYNAC010000069.1:0-3980 GCA_964395155.1 Candidatus Woesearchaeota archaeon | reverse complement strand
AAAAATTAGACAACAGGTTCTTGAAGGATACGGAAGAAAATTCGCTTTTTGATTCTTTTTTATTTGCTAAAATTGTTAGGTACTTTGCAGTATCTCTTTCGTTTTGAGAGAAAATTAACGAGATTTTGAATTTTAACGTTAAACTTAATATAAAACCTTTCAAAATATTTTCGTTTATATTAACAAAAGAGTTATTTTTTTCAATTATTAGTAAGTGTTTAGGGTATTTTTTAAGATTTTCTAACTGGCTAAATATTCTTTTGTCGATTATTGATTGGATTAAATCTGTTTGAGTTTTTCTTTCTATTGCTATATTATTTATTAAGTAATCGGCTATTTCTAATTGTTTAAAATCTATTTTATTTCCTAAATTTACTAGTTCACTGGCTACTAAAGAATTTTTTTCTCTGTTGTCTACTACTATTGTAGTTTTTTCTTGTTCTTTTGTCTTTTTCTTTGAGAATATATCTACAAAAACCATAATCAATAAATTTTGAGAATAACTTGTTTTTTTATTTATGTTATATCTATTAAGGAGTTACAATAGAAATGTTTATATAAGGTTATTTTTTTGAATGGATATGGAAAAATCCAAAGGAAGAAAGAGAGTATTGAGAGACACCACTTATTTAGAAGAAGCTTCTGCTGTAGCCGTAGGTACTGGGTTTGGAGCTTATGTTTTTAGCAGTCTTTCTTTTTTGCCAGATCTTCGTGAAGCGTTATATAATGTTAGACATGCTGGTAGAACTGTAGAAGAAATGGTTTTAGGTGGACCAGAAGGAATGAGGGCTGCTAAGAATTTAGAAGAAGCCATTAGTATTGTTGAATCTGCTCGTCAAACAAATTCTGAAGCTACAGGAACTTTAGAATCTTATTTAACTGCTAGGGAAGGTTTAGTCAGACAACTTGTTAGTGTTTACAAAGAAAATGAGACTTTCGGTAGAGAAGCTGGAAGATTAGCTTTGCAAATTCAAGGAGCCATGAAAGCAACTTTTGACGCTGGTAATTCAATTAAACCTGATTTTATGAAAGGTTTCGATAATTGGATCATTAAGTTATATGGAAAAGATGTAGATAAAGCAAGAGAAGAATCCTCACAAGTTAGAGAATCTTATGAGGGGGCTCGTAAGTTTTATGATTCTCTTGAAAAAGGCGAACATGTAGTAGAAGAATTTTGTAAATTTTTAGAAGAGGTTAAAGTTGAGAGTGAAGAAGCAAATGAAAGATTGAATGAGTTGTTTCCAGGAATAATCTCACAAGTTAAAGAAGGTTATGAAACTGAAGATATTGTTTTTGCACAACATCGTAGTAAAGATTTTAGTGAATTGAGAAATACTGAAACTAGAGAAAAAATTACAGGTTTTAGGAAAGATGTAGACTCTAATTATACGGCAGTTGGAAATGAAATTCCAATTAGAGAATATTCTGAAAAAAACTGGGTGGATTTTGCCACAAATCCTGTGGGCTTAGGAGTTGCAGCTGCTTTAATGGGTTATGCAGTTAGTAAATTGGTTTTACCAAAAATATTGCGCGATCCCATTACTAAGCTAATAGCTTCTCCAGTTACTCTTCCATTAAGAGGAGTTAGATTTGCTGGAAAAAGAGTAATAGATAAATTAAAAAAGCAAAGGAACGCTGGAAATATAACTCAAAATGATAAGTAAAAATTTATTGCATGATGTAGTTTTTTGTAATCTGGATGATTCGGTATTAGAAGTTTCTAGGATTTTAAGAGACACTAGATCTAGACATTTATTAGTAATCGATGAAGATAAAAAACCTGTTGGGGTTATTTCTACTACCGATATAAATAATAGGGTTGTCGCTGAGGGAAAAAATGCTTCTGAATTAATTGCCGAAGAGATAATGACTAAGCCTATAGAATCTATCGAGGTTTCTTCCACTTGCGAAGATGCTTATAAAAAAATGGTTGAGAAAGGAACTTATTCTATTCCAGTTACTGAAGATGGACATCTTATAGGATCTCTTAGTTTCAATGAATTATTTGGGAAGTGTTAAATGAAAAGTATTAGAGATTTAGTTAATCGTATGCCTGAAACGAAAAGTGGGTTAGAGAAGGCTGTGAGGGAGTATGACTCAGAAATAGATAAAGCTATTGAAGAAAACCCTTCTTATAAAAGAGATCTTGAGGTTGCTGTTGGAGAGACTTTTGATAGATATGGGAAATATATGGGTGGACTGACTAGAAAACTTAGTGCTGCTGGACATGTTGTTGGATATACTGCTGACGCGTGGTTGGCTACGGGAGATATTGTTGGTTCTTTAGGAGGAAAATTTTTGAATTTATTAGCCCAAATTCCTGAAAAGGCATATAGTTTAGTTTATGCTGCTAGAACAGGTAATTATTTAGATAGTTTGCGAAATGTTTTTGAAGGAATTTTAAGTTATTTACCTGGATTCACTATTGTAGATCAAGGATTGAGCAGAATTGTCCAAAAAAGAATGATAAAGGAAGCTACAAAGAAAATGCGTGAAAAAATTGGAGCTGAAAAATTGTCTGATTATGAAGTTGTGCCTGAAAAATTTGCAGAGGTTTACACAGATGTTAAACCTAGATCTGGAAATATTATAAGAGTAGATTTCAAGAAAAATGAGAAAAAGGTTGCTTAATTTTATTTAAAATTATTTAGATTGGTGTTTTTGTTTTTCAAATCTTCTTTAACTAAATCTATTGTCTTTTTCATCTTCTTTTCTCTTGCTATTGAAGCATAATGGTGAATTTCATCTCTTGTTCCTTTCGTTATTAGAATTGCTAATTTTCCTTTACTTAATCTTGCGGTTCTTCCAGCTCTTTGAATTCTTCTTATTTCCGAAGGGATTGGTTCATAGAAATAAACTGAGTTAACTTCTTGAATATATAGCCCTTCTTCTCCAATAGAAGTTGCACATAAAACATTTATCTCTCCACTTTTAAATTGCTCAATTACTTCTTTTTGTTCTTTTTGAGATAATCCTGAATTTACTCCACCATATTGTTTTTTTGCTTGTCCTACGAAGATTCTTGAGTTTACTCCTTTAATTTGATTTATTTTTTCAGATATGATTCCTGCTTTTTCTCTGAATTGAGTAAAAATTATTACTTTTGATTTTTGATTCTCTAAAAATTCTTTTTCAATTAATGTTTTAATTTCTTCAACTTTTGGATGTTCTATTTGTCCGTCTATTAATTTCTTTAATGAAATTGTTATTGCTTTAAACTCTGGAGAGTTAACTATTGTTTGAACCCCTTTACTCTTTTTTTCATCTGCCTGTTTTTGAAGGCCTTTCAAATATTCATTTAATCCAGATAATGTTTGAGTTTCTAAAAGTTCTATTGCGTGAGATATTTTTATTGCTTGTGCACATAAAGACATTCCAATCATTGCATTGAAGTTTTTTTGATTTGCTTGCGAAGCTAATTTTGATTGGAGTTTTAATAAAATTATTTTGTTTACTTGTCCAAAGAGGAGGCTTCTGTTTTTTAGTTGTTCAATTTTTGAATCAAATATTCTTTTTAATAAAACTTTTAATTCTATAAACTCTTTTGGGAAAGGTACTTCATGTTTTTCAAATTCTAGTTCTTGTAAGTAAGGCTTTACATCTACAGACTCTCTTGTTCTGACTTCAAGTTTTTCAATATCTAAATTTTTACATATTTGTTCTACTCTGTTTTTTTCTGAACCTGGGGAAGCGGTAAGTCCGAGTATTCTTTGGTTTATTCCTTGAGACTTGTATCTTGTCGCTACATAGTTATAATCATAATTTTTTAAACATCTATGCGCTTCGTCTATTACTAATAAAGAGACATCTTCTAAGCTGTATAATTCGCTTCTCAAATCATTTGCAATACATTGAGGAGTTGAGAAAATTATTTCTGCTGAACGCAATATTTGTTTTCTTTTGCTAGCATTTACTGAACCTGTAAAAATATTTATTTCTGCAAATAATTCAGATAAGTTTTTTTTGAATGATTCTAAATG
>CAYNAC010000068.1:0-4079 GCA_964395155.1 Candidatus Woesearchaeota archaeon | reverse complement strand
AGAAGAAATTAGAAGTGAAGAAAGGAAATATAATAATGTCCCGTCGGTTATTTATAAAATAGAGAGTGAACATTCTGGAAAGTTTTTAGGAATTTTGAAAATAAATGCAAGATACGAGGCAGAAGTTGATGCAAATACGGGAGATGTTTTAGATTGGAATGGTCCTTGGTGGGCTTTTATGATTACAGGTAAGCCTAGTGAACCTGTAAGGTCTGTTGTAAATAATGTTGATGAAAGCGATTCTGCTCCAAGCGAACCTGTAAAATCTGTTGTTGATTTTGAGTCATGTGTTAATGCAGGATATCCTGTGATGGAAAGTTATCCTAGGCAGTGTAAATATGAAGATATGATTTTTGTTGAAAAAGAATTAGATGAGAATAAGTATGAATATAGCGAGTATCAAAGTTGTGTTGATAAGGGTGGAAAAATCCATGAAAGAAAATTATGGCCTAAAGAATGTAGATATATGGGCTTACCTTATCGCCAATCTGAAAAAGAAATGATGAAAGAATGTGGGAATTTGGGCAAAGTTTGGAATACTAAACAATTTCCCGGAGTTGGTGGAGGAGATGCTGGAGGTAGTGGAAATAATATAGAGACTCCTTATATCAACCACTGCATCACTAAAGAAGAATATGACTCTGGAGAAAAAAGAATTAAAGAATATAGCAAATTTTGTAGCGATACAGATGGGACATTAAAGGAACATGAAACTGGTATAGATATTAAGGTAAAGAGTTGGTCTTGTCAATGGGAAGGTATTCCTATTTTAGATTTGCAAGACAAACTTTCTAAGGTGTGTACTGAAAAAGGTGGAACTTGGTATCCTGTTTCTCCTTCTGGAGGGCTTTATTGCTCTGGTTACTCTTAATTTTTGAATTTATTTTTATTTAATATAAATGTGTTACTTGTTGATTCTAAAGAATTAAAAAAAAATCTTTTAAACTTTTTTATGTATGAATCTATTTTTACCATAATATTTATTAATGATGCTTTGTTTTTTTCTGCATGAGCGGAAAAATTGAGGTTTTGACATCTAAGAACTTTAAAGAATTTATATCTAAAGATTCTGCGATTGTTGATTTTTATGCTGACTGGTGCGGGCCTTGCAAAATAATGGCTCCTAATTTTGAGAAAGCTGCTTCTAAAGTTTCTGGAGTGAAATTTGCTAAATTAAATGTTGATGGTGCTCAAGATATAGCGATGAGTTATGGTGTAATGAGTATTCCAACAACTATTGTTTTTAAGAAAGGTCAAGCAGTTGATATGAGAACTGGTGCGTTGAACGAGAATGAAATTGTAAAGCTAGCTGAAAAGGCTAAATAATTATTATTTTATTTTTCTTGAATTTCTTATATTTTTCAGATGTTTCAAGTTTCTGAATATATGGTCTGAGGATTCGAGAAATTAAATATTGAAAGGATTGTACCCTTTTGATTTTAGCCAATCAAGGTATTTTCCACTATTCGATCCATAAGGCCTGCTTATGCCTTTTTGCTCATAAAAACTTATGGCTTGAATTCTTATTCCTAATTGTTTTGCTAAATCTGTTTGAGATATCTGAAAACTATTTCTTATTTCTTTCGCTCTAACTCTGTCAAATATTAATTTGGTCGGACTAACATTCTCTTCTTCGTCATAAAGAATTTTATCCAAACCCATTCTAATTGAAGTTCTCTGTTGAGGACTAGAACCAGAATATTTCCTCCTTACAGCAGAAAAATATGCTTCTAAAACAGTTCTTTCTGTTTCTTCTATATTATCTTTAGGTAATTTTTTTCCATCCATATTATTAGACAAAACGTACTACTTTTAAACCTTTCTATTTGTTACACCTTTATAGTAATACTATCTTCTCGTCTTTCCTACTGATTGTCTACAATTTTAGGCGCTAATACCTGATAGCATTTTATAGCGTATATGTGTAATTCTATTTATTTCTTCTGTTGAATGTAATTTAATCATAGAATATTTTTCGATAAAATTAGTTTATAAATTTATTTTTTAATGAACGCAAAAGTTAAATACCATTTTTTAAACATATTAATTAGATGGCCTCGTAGCTCAGCCTGGTTAGAGTACCGCGCTCTTACGAAAAAGCTTCGCTTTTAGTTTCAACAAAAAGCAGTGCTTGTTTGCGGTAACGCGGGTGTCGAGGGTTCAAATCCCTTCGGGGCCATTTTTATTCTATAATGGATTTGAACATCATAGTGAAACTTAAAATAAAATATATTTTCATCCTCTCTTGCTCGACACTCCTCACAGGCTCGGAGACTCGCAGCGGAGTATGAACTTTCTCTGCCTATATCTTAATGAAGTTAAAAAACTATTTTCATCCTCTCTTGCTCGACACTCCTCACAGGCTCGGAGACTCGCAGCGGAGTATGAAAACCTTCGGGGCCATTTAATAATTTTTAAAGAGGGATTTGAACATGTTTAAACTTTGCTAACTTGAAAGCGCAAAGTTTAAAAAGCACTTTTTACAATTCTTCATATCTTCAAAGCCATAAATGTTTATGGCATTTGCGACAAAAAATGCACGCCCTTCAACCAAAACACTCCAAGCTAAAATCCGACGAGATTAAACACCTTTTAGAGAAGTATAATATTTCAGTTTCACAACTTCCAAGAATAAAATCTGATGATCCTGCATTACCTCAAGATTGTCAACCTGGAGATATAATTCAAATTGAGCGCGAGTTTAGAGATAAAGTTAGGACATATTACAGGGTGGTTGCATGAGTAACATCGATAAACACATTTTAATAAAAAAATATTTACAACAACACTCTCTTGTAGAGTCTAGCATAAAAAGTTTTAATGATTTTGTTAGCAGAAGAATGCAACAAATAGTTTATGAATTAAATGATACTATTCCTCAAGAAGAAGTTAAAATAAAATTTGGGAAGATTAAAATTGGAAGCCCAAATATTACCGAATCTGATGGAAGTATTTCACTAATAACTCCTACAGAAGCTAGACTTAGAAGGTTAACTTATTCTGCGCCAATTTATGTTGAAATTACAGTTAACTTTGGAGATAATTCCGATAGTGCTGAAGTGGAGATAGGTAGAATTCCAGTTATTGTTAAGAGCGACATATGTAATACTCATGGAATGTCAAAAGATGAGTTAAGAAACTCTTTAATGGATCCTCTTGACCCTGGAGGGTACTTCATTGTGAATGGTAATGAAAGAGTTATTGTTATGGCTGAGGATTTGGCTCCAAATCAACCATTTATTGAAGAAGGAAGACGTGGATTAACACTTAGGATGTTTTCTCAAAGAGGACCTTATAGAATTCCAACTACTATTTCTGAAACTAACGAAGGAATTTTAGAAGTTACATTTTCAAGACTGAAAAATATTCCAGCAATTGTAATAATAAAAGCGCTTGGAGTGTTAACCGAAGCTGAAATTGCAAAATATATAGATAGACAAGATGATGCAGTTATAGTTAACTTGTATGAGTATGCTAAAGTTGCACATTCAAAGGATGCTTACATGATGGTCGCAGAATTAGCTGGAATACAAGGAACTGAAAAAGAAATTTTAGACAGAGTCAAACAAAGAATAGATTCATACTTTATGCCTCACATAGGGTTAACTAAAGAGCATAGAATGGAGAAAGCAATAAATCTTTGTAAAATGATTAAGCAATTTTTACAAGCTAAACAAGATAAAAATTTGAGAACTGATAAAGACCATTATGCTAATAAAAGAGTTAAACTTTCTGGAGATTTACTTGCTGACTTGTTTAGAGTTAACATGAGTATTCTTGTAAAGGATATTCAATATACTTTGCAGAAAGTTGCTAAAAGAAAGAAATTTTATTCCGTTAAAACCGTTGCTAAATCTACTTTATTTACTCATAGAGTTGAAAGTGCTATTGCAACTGGTGCTTGGATCGGAGAAAGAAGTGGAGTTACGCAGAATATGTCTAAGAATAACTATCTTGATATGCTTTCTTCTCTTCAGAGAGTTTCTAGTATGTTACCTGATGAACAAGAAAACTTTTTAGCTAGAACTCTGCATCCCACTCACTATGGAAGATTCTGCCCTACTGAAACTCCTGAAGGA
>CAYNAC010000067.1:0-4354 GCA_964395155.1 Candidatus Woesearchaeota archaeon | reverse complement strand
TATCAATTGGTGATTCATCATAATCAGGAATAATTTTTTTAACAATTGTACTTTCAAGGGTGTCTTTGTTAAAAAGAAAACCATAAAGTGTCCCTTTCATCGAAATTGGCAAGGTACCCGTGGCATCAGGTACCCCTGAAGCTATTGGTTCTAACATAAATAGCTCTGCTCCATTTAAAAGCACAAATCCAGAAGGTATTTGAGCTCGCGCGCTCGAAAGCAACTTATCTTTTAATGCAGTTTCCAAACTTTGTGTTGCTCCTGAAAGCGAGGCTTCGTCTGGAAGTGCTTTTTTTCCTATAAAACCACCTTCAATTGATGTATTGTTTTTTCCATAAAATTTCTGAAATTTAGGAGGAACATCAGTTATCTCTAAATAATCTCCAAAATCAGAAACATTAGCCCCAAGTTCTTTAAAAAATTGAAGACTAAATGTTTTCAGTTGGTTGTCCATCTAAAGCCTCCGCACTAGCTTTTTTAGCTTCGTTATAATCTTCGATTCCTTTTTGAATTATTTTACTTATTTCAGTAACATCTCTAGCAAATATCTCTAGATTGTTTTTTGAATCAATAAAAGAATCCATTAACATCTCTTCTATTTTAGCAGAACCAGATTTACCTGGACTATCTAGACCAAGGTTAAATAATATAGTTGGTAACTCTCCGATAACAAGTCCAATACAACACATTTTATTTATAATCAAATCTACAACATGTTCTTCCATTGTGTCTTTAGTAGCCAAACTATAGACATACATATCTCTAGTCTGACCAATTCTATCAAGCCTACCTATTCTTTGTTCAACAGACATAGGATTCCAAGGCAAATCATAATTTATTAGAATATTACAAAACTGAAAGTTCAAACCCTCTGCCCCAGTCTCAGTACTTATCATTATTTGAGCATCTTTTTTAAATTGTGCAATCTTCTCAGTTTTCTCCTCGCGAGTTAAACCCCCTGTAAATTCTACAATTTTAAGATTATAAGGCTCTAGTTTCTCGATTATATATTTTAAAGTAGTCGGATGCTTTGTATAAAGCAAGATTTTCGCATCTTTATCTCTTTTCAAAACTCCGTCAATTATTTCAATAAGTTTTTCTATCTTTGAATCTTTAGTCAATTTTGAATAAGCCTCAATTATATCTTGCGCAATCTGCCTAGTTTCAGAGTGATATTTTTCACTTTCTGCTATTTTTGTTAAAGATTCAACAGCAGACCTAGAAGAACTAGTAACTTTAGGAAGTATTGCATAAATAATTAACTTTCCTCTTAATTCATCCCCGTTAGCAGCAAAATATTTTGTTTTCAATAAATCACAAATAGAATCATATATTTTTTTCTCTTCAGCAGTCAAATTAACGACTTCGATTTTTGGGATTCTCCTCATATAATTAATTCCAGTCTCTTCCCTCTTTCTTCTCACCATTACTTCCTGAAGTCTTTTTCTTAATTCAAGAGGATTAAGAGGTTTTCTCTTGTTCCCCCTAAAAAGAAATTTCTGTCTAAATTCTTGTATAGTTCCTAAATGTCCTCTCCTCAATAAATGAAGCAAATTATACAATTCGATCAAATCATTTTGAAATGGTGTTGCAGTCAATAACAAAAACCTTTTTTTCTGCATTCTATCTACAAATCTCCACCTAGTCGTACTTTTCTGTTTTAATTTGTGGGCTTCGTCAACTACAAGCAAATCCCATGGAATTTCGTGCGCTTTTTGATGCCTAAATCTTCCTAAATCTTTATTGAATGTTTTAACTTTATCAATTGAAGCTATAACAAAATTAGCACTATCCCAATCATTTTCATCTTCGATTATTTTAAATTTTAAATCAAATTTCTCGTTGAGTTCAGCAACCCATTGATCCACTAAAGACGGAGGAGTCAAAATTAAAACTTTTGAAACAAATCCTCGGACAATACATTCTTTAATAATCAGTCCAGTAGTTATTGTTTTACCAAGTCCTACTTCATCTGCAAGTAAAGCAGAGCCATTCATTTCTCGGAGTATATGCAATGCCCCATCAGTCTGATGTTTTAATTTATAAGTTAAATTGTCTTTAACCATATCATAAGAAATCAATCCGTTTAGTTCAGTATTTTTCTCAAGAGTTAAAGCATCTATTTTCAACTTAGCAATATCAATTGAACCAAATTTTTTCTGCTCAACTTTTTCAAGTACATCTAAGTCATCATCGGAAAAAGATTCATCTATTATTATTGTCATGTTCAATTCTTTCCCCAAATGCGAGCGTAGGCGAGCAGTAGGAATTGAATCATTTGAAAATCTCCGATTTTCATATTCATTCACCTCTAGAAAACAAAATTAGAAAATAAGGTTTTTAAGAATAAGTGTGGTAAGTCAACAAAAACAGCTTAATCTCCTACTCTTCTAAGCCTAGCAGACCCAAGTCTTTCTAAATCTACAATACGAGTAGTATCTCTAAGTCTATCAAATTTACTAAAATCATATTCCGGATCGTTAAGATGACTAACTAAATCAACTCTTTGAGAATCACTAGAACTTCCATAACCTACATATTCTATAGACAAAGAATCAGTTAAACAATCAACTCCTCTTGTAATATACGGACGAAACCCAGAACTTAAATCAACAAAAACTCGTCCCTTCAAACCACCATGAAAAAGACGACTTCCTAAAGTAAGTCCATTAGGATCGTAGTTTAATTCCCCATTTTCATCCATAAACAAAAAAAACAAAATCTATTTATAACTTATCTGATTAAGTAAAATATATAATAAAAACTATGTCTTCTTCCCAATTACTTTCTTCCCACCCATATACCTCTGTAAAACTTTAGGTATCTCCACACTACCATCTTTTTGCTGATTGTTCTCAAGTATTGCAACCATTGCTCTAGAAGTTGCTATCGCAGTATTATTCAAAGTATGAGGAACATATTTTTCACCTTTTGTTGCATCAACTCTAATCTTTAATTTACGAGCTTGAGCATCAGTCAAATTTGAACAAGAACCAACTTCAAAATAAGCTTTTTTACGAGGAGACCACGCTTCAATATCTACTTGCACGTGCTTCAAATCTCCTAAATCTCCAGAACATATTCCGAGTATCCTTATTGGTATCTCAAGTTCCTTGAATATTTCCAAAGTAACTCCTTGCAATTCATCAAAAAATTTCATTGAATCTTCTGGTTTACATATTACAACCATTTCAACTTTATTAAACTGGTGAGTTCTAAAAAGGCCTTTCTCATCAATCCCGTGAGAACCAACTTCTTTTCTAAAACACATAGAATAAGAAGCAAATTTCATAGGCAATGATTTCTCTGGCAAAATAGTATCTATAAATCTACCAATAAGAGAATGCTCGCTAGTCCCAATCAAATACAAATCCTCGTCCTGCATTTTATAAATTTGATTTTTCATATCATTTAAGTCAGTAACATTTTTCATAACATTCTCTCTTAATAGCAATGGAGTTTCAACATAAGTAAAACCCTTAGAGACTAATTTATCTATTGTAAATCTAATTAATGCTTGATTTAAAAGAGCCAAATCTCCTTCTAAATAATAAAATCCATTCCCGCTAGTTTTTGCAGACGAATCAAAATCCGCCACACTTAAATTCTCAGCAATTTCAGAATGACTCTTAATCTCAAAATTAAACTCTTTAGGTTTGCCAATTCTACGCATTTGAACATTTTCAGAGTCGTCTTTACCTATAGCAACAGACTCATGAATCATATTTGGAATCTTTCCTAAAATTTCAGATATTTCTTCCTCTAAAGAATACATTTTTTTCTCTAAATTTTCAATCTTTGATGGAATCTCTCCTGCTTCTTTAAGCAATTTCTTCGTATCTTTTCCTTCCTTCTTTGCATCACCAACAGCCTTAGAAATCTTATTCCTCTCACTCCTCAAATTATCTACTTGTCCCTTAAGCTCCCTCCATTTTTTATCCTTCTCTAAAACTTCGTCAACCAATTTCAACCTATCATTTTTAAATTTCTTCTTTATATTTTCTTTTACAGCTTGAGGATTCTCACGTAAAAATTTAATATCAAACATAATTATGTAAAAATATTGAGATATTTAAATGTAATTTTAATCACTTCAATATCTTCTTTCTCTTCCAAAACTTCTTCCGCCTTTTGAATCACGAGAATCTCTACTTCCTCCACGTCCACCATACGATCTTCCACCAGATCTAGAACTACCTCTACTATCTCTATCTCCATGATCTCTCCTACCTCCAAAACCTCTTCCCTTCCCACCAAAAGTTAATCTTCCTCTATTATCTCTATCTCCATCTCTCTCCTTAAATCTAACTGCAATGGATTCAACTTCAGGCATAGATTCCTGTTTTACTATAAT
>CAYNAC010000066.1:0-4543 GCA_964395155.1 Candidatus Woesearchaeota archaeon | reverse complement strand
TATATCAGCCAGTAGATAAAAGTCAACCTGTAAAATATGTGCTGGTAAAAGAAGGTCAACTTGTTTCAACTCCTCCGTATGAGATACATACTTTGCTTTTTCCAGAAGATAATGAATTTATAGTCTTCAGTTCTGGTCTTCGCGGTGGACAAGATTATGAGAAAGATACTTTTAGAGTCGAGCCTCAAGAAATTCCTCATGAAATAAAAAATCTAATAAGCAGTGATTCTAGATTGATGAGAGAAAAACATATAGTAAGAAATTAAGTCTATTTTAAATTTTGTCTTTTAGACATAATTTCTTTTGATTTTTCAATATAATAACCTGGTTCTCTTATTACTCCTGGTTGTATAGGGAGTATTCCAGTCTCTTCAAGTTTTTCTTTTAAATCTGCATCAACCATCATATAAGCTAATTCTTTAAACTTGACTTTGGGTTCCCATTTTAAATGTAACTTTGCCTTTGCAGCATTACCTAATAAAGCAGGTACTTCTGCAGGACGATGAAACTTATCACTAAGTTCTAAGTAGTCTTCATAGTTTAGTCCGATTAATGCGAATGATTCTCTCAAAAAATCTCTTACTGTATGAGTCTCTTCTGTAGCAATTACAAAATCATCTGGCTTATCATGTTGAAGGATTGCCCACATTGCCTCGATATATTCTTTGGAGTAGCCCCAATCTCTCTTAGCATCTAAGTTACCTAAGGTTATTTTATCTATTTCCCCTGCCACTATTCTTGCGAGTTCTTTAGTTATTTTTTTTGTTACAAAGTTAAAACCTCTTCTAGGAGATTCATGATTAAATAAAATTCCGTTGCACGCAAACAAACCATATGCGTTCCTATATAGACGAGTCAAATGATATGCTGCTAATTTCGCGACCCCATATGGGCTTTGAGGCAACATCTCAGTAGATTCACTTTGTGGTGGTGGAGCTATTCCAAACATTTCTGAAGATGAAGCTTGATAAAATTTAACGTGAGGGTAAGATTGCCTTAGAATTTCTAAAATCCTTAATGGACCTAGAGTATTAATATTGATTGTTGATTCAGCATTATCAAAACTTATCCCTACGTGACTTTGAGCTCCTAGATTATATATTTCATCAGGTTTAAATTTATCAATTATTTTTCTTATTGACTGGGCATCAGTAAGGTCTGCGTATTCAACTCGAAAAGGGGTGTTTGGATCATCAGAAGCACCATATTTCATTACAAGGTGTTCAAATCTTTTTGTATTTGGAAGGCTTGCCCTACGAATTATTCCTCTGACTAGATATCCTTTCTCCAATAAAAACTCTGCAAGATATGATCCATCCTGCCCTCCTATTCCTGTTATTAATGCTACCTTTCTTTTCATAGTTCAAGTTTATAATAAATGATATATAAAGTTTCTCGTAAAACCGCAACTTATATAAGTAGTTACAAATTTGCAGATTTATGATGTTGGATGGTAAAAAGATATTAATTACTGGAGGAAATGGTTTTCTCGGAGGCCATATTATAGATTCATTGATTGAAGAAGAGAATATATTGAAAGAGAATATAATCTCCATACGTAGTGCCCAATATGATTTAAGAAAGGAAAATGATGTATTAAAAATGTTTAATGAGCACTCTCCAGACATCATCATTCATCTGGCTACAACATCAAAGGGGATGGGATATAACAAAGAGCATCCTGCAACTCTTTACTATGATCATACAATGATGAATACTTTGTTAATGGACTATGCTGTTAAAAATAATGTGCAAAAAATGGTTATAGTTGGTACTGCACTGGCTTATCCTTACAAAGCAGAAATACCTCTTAAAGAGGATTCGATTTGGGAAGGTCAATGTGAGCCTACAATTGAGACTATAGGAGTAAGTAGTAGGTCAATGCTATCTCAGTCTCAAGCGTATAGAAAGGAATTTGGATTAAATTCTATATACTTAATACCTGCTAATTTATATGGTCCGAGAGATCACTTTTTTTCAAATCAAGCTCATGTAATACCTTCAACAATACAAAAGTTTCACGAAGCAATTGTTGAAAATAAAGAAGTTATAGAAATATGGGGGACTGGAAAAGCATCAAGAGAGTTTTTGCATGTTAAGGATGCAGCACGCGCAATAATTGAATGTGTAAAAAATTATAATAAACCTGATCCACTTAACCTTGCCTCTGGAGAAGAAATTAAAATTCATGAACTTGTAAATCAAATAAGTAATATTATGAACTACAAAGGTAAAATATTTTGGAACCCCACAAAACCTGAAGGAGTATTAAGAAGATGTTTAGATGGAACTAAAATGAATCAGGAAATTAAATTTAAACCTAAGACTAAATTTGAAGATGGTATTAGAGAGACTGTGGAATGGTATTTTAAAAATTGCAATAAAGAATAATTACTTGTTTTTAAATTTAAAAGTTGAATAAATTTTTTTTATAAGATTATAATCATTATGGTCTAGACTATTACTAAATATAATTATTAATAAATAAGTTGTAAAATAAACAATAAGTCCTAGTGTAATTCCAAATAAATTTGCAGATACATATTTAGAAAATATTATTAAAACAGTGGCTGGGATAAATGATAAAATTACCACTCTAAATAGTTTTCTTCTTACAGGGATTATTTTTGTAGAATTATAAACTTGGATTGCAAACGCAACTAAAGTTAAAAACCAAACTGTGCTTGTTGCGATTGCTGCGCCATTAATCCCATACTTTTTAATTAATACAAAATCTAAAAATAAATTAATTATTGAGGCTATGAATAAAGTTACTAATATTGATTTTGACTTTCCTTTCATAGATAAAAGGTTTGTATTCAATCCCGTAAACGATGAAAAAAACCCTCCTACTGCTAAAATTTTTAGAGGTAATGTTGCTTCAAGATATTGGTTCCCAAAAAGAAAAGTGATAATTAATTCTGGAAATAAAAACATTAAAGTAAATGCCGGGATGTTTAATATCCCTATCCATTTTGAAACTTGTTTGCTTGTTTGGTCTATCACTTTTATCTTACCATTAGAATACTCTTTCAAAATTATTGGTAGAAATAATTGCATAAACAATTCTGGAGCTATCCCTAATAGAGAAACTATTGTAAAAGCTACACTATATATTCCAACACTGGTAGTGTCAATTAAATAACCAATAACTAAAGAATCTATCCAATATAACATCGTTCCAACAAAGCCTGCAAAAACAATAGGGAGTGAATAGGAAATGAATGCTTTTCTAAGAGTTTTTCTCTCCAAATAAGTCACATCTTCTTGACTAAAAACATCTAAGATATATTTTTTAGCACCTATATATGAACCTATTGCTAAGGAAAATACTCCTAATAAATAAGAACCTATTATTGCTTGACTTTTGAAACCTATAAATATCATTGTAAAGATTCCAAAAACTCTTATTAGATTCTGTAATATATTTAAGTTAAAAGTATATTTAAATATCTGTTGATTTGCTTTAATTATAGATAAAAATAAATTAGAAATTAGAACAAATGGAATTGAAATACTAAAATAAATCAAATACTTAGTTAAAGACTCGTCATGAAATAAGTTAACTGCAATTAATTTTGCTGAAGCAAAGAGAGCTAGTGAAAATAAGACTCCAGATATTGAACAGAAAATAAGTGAAAATTTTAGCAAAGGTTTTATTTTTTTTATATTTTTAGGATTATTATACAATGAAATATACCTAAGTAAACCATCTACCAAACCAAGAGAAGCTAAAGTAGAGAAAATAGTTACTATTATTAATGCAAGGGAAAACACTCCATATGACTCTGGTCCAAAGCTCCTGGCAATTATAAATTTGTACAGATAAGTAAGAGTTTTTGATAAAAAAACTCCTATAAAAACTATAAATGATCCTTTTGCAAGAAGATTAAGTGATTTATTAATCTCAATTTCATCTTTTTCAACCATTATTTAGAGGAGATGTTTCTTTATTTAATACTTTATAAAAGAAATGATGTGAAAGATTTATAACTGTTCTGATCTTAATTTTAAATAATTTAACAACGAAAATGACCAATTTTAAACCATTCAAAGATTATTTCTTTTACCTTTTTGATTTATTAGATAATAGATACCATTTCAAAGGTGAGTTTCTTGATGTCGGTACAGGTTTGGGAGATTTTAGTTTACACTTGGCAAAAAAAGGAATGGAAGGAGACGCGATAGACATCTCTAAAGAAGCCATAAAAGATGCAAAGAAAAATTTAGAAGGATATAAAGTAAATGTTAGATTAGCTAGTGTTTCTAAGTTAAATAAAAAATATAATTTGGTGATAATGACTGACGTTATAGAACATGTAGAAAATGATTTCTCTTTTTTAAAAAGTGTATCGAAAAGAATTAAAAAAAATGGGTATATTTTGCTGACTGTTCCAAGCTATCCCAAAGAATGGGGGTGGGATGATGAGTTTTATGGGCACTTTAGGAGATATATTCCAAAAGAAATAAAAAAAATGCTTGAAAAAAACAATGTAAAGACTTTGTTAATTTGGGACGTTACATTTCCTTTTTTCTGGATAAT
>CAYNAC010000065.1:0-4581 GCA_964395155.1 Candidatus Woesearchaeota archaeon | reverse complement strand
ATATATCAATTGAACCTTCTGAATCTTTAAACTCTAAAACTTTTGCTCCATAAATTGGAATATTCCCAATATTATTAACGTCTATTGCAGAAAAAAACCCTGGAGGATTATTTCCATCTTGACATTGTGAAGCGCTTTGAACAATTCTAACTTCAAACCTTACATCTTCACAAGAACTCTCAACAACTCGGTCTCCTTTAATTGCTCCTTCTGATAAAAATCCTCTTGCCCAAATAAATATTATGGATGCTAAAATAACTACTAAAACGATAAGCAAAACAGTAGCTATAACAGGACTAACACCTCTTTTAAACATGAACTAAATCAGAAACATTTGTTTTTATAGTTTACTTAACCTATCTCTTCACAAACAAATGTTGGCGAAACAATTAAATTCAAGTTTAAAGACTGTTTTGTAATGATAGAGTTATTATAAAAGATATATAAAGTAAACCTAGTTTAAATTAGTATGAAAAGCGGGGATGTTTTAAGTGCAATTAATTTGATTAATATTATGAAAGAGTTAGCAGAAAAGTTAGATTATGCTATAAAGAAAAATAATTCTAAGGAAGTTGATATAATCAAAGAAAAAATAGTTGAAATTCAAAAAGGTTTAAACAAGATAATATGACTATTGAACAACTTAAAAAAAATTTAGATGCTGAACTTGGAATGATTAAAGAATTAGATAAAATATACACTAATAACAAAAAATTAGATTCTGAAGAGATTAGGTTATATACTCAAATCATCCAATCACTTACGAAAAGAATAAAAATTTTGAACGATAGTATTCCAGAAATATTATTTAATATCAAGTTTGATAATGAAGAAAGGGTAGTGAAACCGATAAAGAGGATTCCACTTGAAGAAAAATCAGAAGTGTTTGTTTCTGAAAAAGATAGATTGGAATTTCTCAAAGAACTAAATATTGATTCACAACTTGTAAAAAAAATAAAGAAAAAACAGGGCGAAAAACCAAAAAAAATTGAAAAGTTTAGTACAAGTAATTGGTATGGAAGAATTTCTAATAAATGGTTCCTTAATTTTTCCCATAAATTAATTAGTGATGGAACTTTTAAATCTCTAACTACTGATTTGAGAAAAAGTAATTTGAATATTTTGTCCAGCACTTATTTGTCTATGATGTTTTTTACAATTTGTATGTCTGTAATTGTTGGTTTTTTTGCAATGATTTTCATGACTTTCTTTACAATAGATTTACTAAACTTATCGATTAAAGCATACTCTGGATCTTACATTCTTCGTCTACTAAAGGTGACGTGGGTTTTGCTTCTTTTTCCAGGAGTTACATTCCTATTATTTTATTCTTATCCTGCTGCTGAAAAAAAATCTGTTGCTCAAAGAATAAATCAAGAAATACCTTTTGTAGTAGTACATATGGCTTCAATTTCAGGTAGTGGGATAGAGCCAATTGAATTATTTAAGATAATTGCTACAAGTAAAGAATATGAATTTGCAGGAAATGAATTTAAAAAAATACTTAATCAAACTAACTTGTATGGTTACGATTTGACTACTGCATTAAGAAATGTTTCTCTTTCTTCTCCGAGTTCAAGATTTTCTGAATTACTAAATGGAATGGCAATTACAATAAACTCTGGTGGAGATATGAGGAAGTTTTTTGAAAAACGTTCTGAAAGTTTGCTTTTAGAATATAGATTAGAAAGGGAAAAAGCAAATAAATCTGCTGAAACATTTATGGATTTGTATATAAGTATAGTTATTGCCACTCCTATGATAATGGTTATGTTGCTTGTGATAATTTCGATATCTGGTGTTAGCACTGGTTTTAATCCTACGCAAATGACTACATTAATAATTGGCCTAGTTGCAATTGTAAATATACTCTTTATATCATTCTTACATATAAAACAACCAACTTACTAAAATGATACTTAAAAAAGCAAACTGGATAGGAATAATTTTTGGATTAATTATATTGATATTTGATTTTATATTATTTTATGGAGAAAACCTGTTTTATTTTTTGATGGGTATTGCATTTACGGTTATCTTTCTGCCATTTGTTGCGACAACAATAGTTGATACGACAAAAGAAAAAGAGAAGAACGAACATTTTCTTGAATTTGCCCGAGCGTTGGCTGAAAATGTAAAGGGAGGAACTCCTATTGGTCAAAGTATAAAGAATATGGCAAATAAAAATTTTGGACCATTAACTGAAAATATCACTAAACTTGCAAATCAAATATCTATAGGAATTCCGATGAGTAAAGCGTTAGACACATTTGCTGGAGATATTGGAAGTGTGACTGTTAAAAGAGCAATTAGTTTGATTAAGGAAGCTGAAATGGCTGGAGGAAGAATAGATGATATCTTGGATTCCGTTGCCTCTTCGATATATCAAATTGAAAAGTTAAAGAAGGAAAGGGCTGCGGCTATTTCTAGTTTAGTTGTTCAAGGATATATTATCTTCTTTATATTTATAGGGATAATGCTTGTAATGCAATTTAAAATAATTCCACTTACTAAAGATGTACAAGGAGTTGGTGGTTTAAGTGATATAGGTTCTAGCAATTTTGGAAATGTAGATTTGCCATCGGTAAATAAAGGAGACGAATTTTCTTCTGGAGATTTATCTAGTCCTTTACTTTATATGTTGTTGTTGCAAGGTTTTTTCAGCGGAATTGCGATAGGAAAATTATCTGAAGGGTCAATAAAAGCTGGAGTTAAACATTCTTTTGTTATGACTATTGCGGCTTTTCTGATATCTACAGGTGCTAAGTTATTTCTTTGATAAAATAGATTAAAGTAAGATTATTAAATATCGATAAACTTTAGTAATTATGAATAAAATTATTAAAAGAATAGTTTTTGTAGTTTTGTTTGCATCTATGATTGCTTGGGTTGTTGCATTCAACTCTAATTTATCTTTATCTCCTCAGAGAGCTCCTTGTACAGATTCCGATGGTGGAATAAATTTAGTTCTTGTTGGGACTACTTGCGATTCTCAAGGTTGTGCTCAAGACTTTTGTGCTAGTGATTTAAAATTGGCAGAGTACTCTTGTTACAAGAATAAAAAAATTTTAGATAACTATGGTTGTGACTTGGGCTGTTTGGATGGAAAATGTGGTGTTGAAGGAACTGCATATGGCTTGCATACGATATCAAATAAACTCTTTTTGACAGATGAGATAAATAAAGTTCGTCAAACTGCAGGTCGCACAGCTTTTCCTAACTTGCTTTCTGTAAGATCATTTAATGGAAATGTTCTATCTTCTTATATTCCATTTATTACCATAGGTTCTTCTAAAATAGTGTTTGATAAACAGCCAACTAATAATAGTGACCCTAAAATTGGAATATCTTTAAACACTTCAGTAAATTACTTGTATAATGTTACTTTTACTTTTTCAAATAATGTGGACTTTACAAACACTAATTCTATAGGCAAGAATCTTAGCTTGCTAAAGAGAAATTTTGTGGTTGATAATGAAACTAATGCCACTCGTTTAGTTCTTAAAGAAGATAAAAAATATATTTTAGAGAATAACCAACCTGTAAAATTTAAGTCTTTTATTAATTTGTCAAATGGTACTAATTACTTTGTTGAGACCCCTATTATGGGAACATTTGTTAGTTTTTCTGGAGGATTTCAAAATATTAATAAAATAACTTTTCAAGTTTTTGCTCCTTCTGATTCTCAAGATGCAATCCTTGAAAGAGGTTATTTCATTGATCCGTTTTTTAGAACCTTTAAGATAGACTTCAATGGAACTTCTTCTCCTGAAAACTCACCATTTAGAGAAAGTATCTTAGTAAAACCTTCTGCAAGAGATAAAATAGAGATTAGTATGAAGGATTACAGAAATTTGAATAAAACATTTAATTGGGTACTTAGCGATGGTTCTGGGAATTCGATTCTTGCAGATTCTACTGGAAATAAGATAAATACTGTTGAGATGGCCAAGGTAAACCTTTCTCATTATGCTATTATTGGAGGTGGAACTAAAGGAAATGTTATCAAGGTATTAAATATTACAAATGTTTCTAACGGTTACAAATATGATGTCGTTTTGCTTCAAGACTTGTTCTCTGGAGTAATACATACTTTAGAAACTACCTCTGAAGGAAGTGGAAAACTAGTCCTTGAAAACTCAACTTATTTCATTAGTTATACAGATTCAGACATAAGAGTTGATTACCCTAATTCATTACAAAGAGATATTGTGATTTACCCACCAATTGAAACTTATTTTGGAGCTAAAATTATGTTTTATGAACCATTAACAATATCTTTAGACAATTATTTGCTTAACTCTTCTATTTCCTCATTTAGCGTTTTCAACGGAAACTCATATACTCAAATTCCAGTTGTTTTGAGTTCAACCGGATTTACTATTGGAGGTCAAAATGTTAATCCAAATTCTAGCGCAATTATCAATTCTGGAAAAATAAGTTATGAATTTAATTACGTTTCTCCATTTACTACTAGAGTATTTTTAAGAGATATTTCTAGAAATAAGATTTCAAACCCTGCAATAGTTATTTTTGAAAAAGCAGATGAAGCTTTAATTATAAAAATTGAGGGATTAGGTA